>NZ_HF986259.1:0-722 GCF_000431435.1 Veillonella sp. CAG:933 | reverse complement strand
TTGTTAATTTTTTCTTTAGTTGCAGCTGTTAAGTCGACTACCAAATCCTGACCGGACACTTTGCTTTCAACCATGCCATCAGTAGCTGCTACGATACCAAAGGATGCTTTTTCTTTATTAACTGTGATTGCATTACCGTCAGTGTCTTTTACGCTTACAGTCTGAAGAGCTGTGCCGCTGGTACCGGAACCGTTTTCAGCAATCGTACGTACTTCTTGCAATTGGCTGTAAGTAACTACGTCACTTGCGTCTTTACCGTCAGCTACATTTGTAATTCGAGTACCGCCTGCATTGATACCGCCAACGTTGATGGAAGGACCATTTTTAATAGTCAAACCGCCTTCGTTAAGTGTTGTACCGCCAACATTAATTGTGTTGCCGTTAATTACGGTATTGCCTAAGGAGATAGAGCCATCAGCGCCTAAGTCTACAGTTTTATTCAAGTTAACTGTGAATGTCTTAACATCATCAGCACCGGTTTCACTGGTTACTTCGATGTTAGCGCCACCTTTTACATCAACGGATTTCTGAACAACTTCTTTAATAACTTCTTTACCTTTGTCATCCAAGTTACCTAAGTCTTTACCGGCTGCATTGTTAATTTTTTCTTTAGTTGCAGCTGTTAAGTCGACTACTAAGTCCTGACCGGACACTTCGCTTGTAACCATGCCATCGGTAGTACCTTTAATACCGAAGCCTGCGTGATCTTTATCAACAACAAG
>NZ_HF986258.1:0-892 GCF_000431435.1 Veillonella sp. CAG:933 | reverse complement strand
AAAAAAAACAAACAATCGCAATTGAAAGACTAAGGAAAACATATCCACTTCAGTTTATGCTCAATTATTTTGGTATCAGTCGAAGTACATATTATGCACGTCTTGCTGCTATAAAAAAGGGAGACAAATATGCAGATGAAAGAGAAGCTATTCGTACAATTGTAGCGATAAATAAGGGTCGTTATGGATATCGTCGAATCACTGTAGAACTACATAAATTAGGATTTTGTATAAATCATAAAGTTGTAATGCGTCTTATGAAAGAAGAGAAATTAACCTGCCAGGTTCGGCTTAAGAAGTATCGATCATATAGAGGTTCCGAAGGAAAAATCGCTCCTAATATCATCAATCGAGACTTTAATGCTACAAAACCAGATCAAAAATGGGCAACAGACATTACTGAATTCCACTTATTTGGTCGCAAAGTATACTTATCGCCTATCCTAGATATGTATAATGGTGAAATCGTCGCTTATGAAATATCTGAACGCCCTGTATTAAAGCAAGTGCTTTCTATGCTAAATAAGGCATTTACTATGAGACCTAATAGCCAAGGATGTATATTACATTCAGACCAAGGCTGGCAATATCAACATAAGGAGTATCAAGAGACATTAAAAAATCACGCCATCATCCAAAGTATGTCCCGAAAAGGGAACTGTTTGGATAATAGCGTGATGGAAAATTTCTTCGGTTTACTAAAGTCAGAATTGCTGTATTTAGAAGACTTTACTTCTTGCGAAGATTTTATCAATAAACTAAGAGATTACATAGACTATTACAATACTAAACGTATCAAACTTAAATTAAAAGGAATGAGTCCGGTAGAATACCGGACCCATTCCCAAAAAGTTGCTTAATTACTTCTGTCCAAGAAAATGGGTGCAGATCA
>NZ_HF986257.1:16004-17578 GCF_000431435.1 Veillonella sp. CAG:933 | reverse complement strand
TTGTTTTATTCTGTCAACAACTTTTTTACAAGTTATTTACGAGATTTAAACATTCAGGCTACTCACAACACTCAGTGTTGTTTGTCGTCTTCAACTGACGACTTGACTATCTTACCAAATTAATAAGGGGAACGTCAACCCCTAATTTAATTTTTTTCAGAAAATTTTAAAACAAGAATATAATAGCCGACACCTCACAGGCAATCGGCTATGTATTCTTAATTGTTTACTTTATTGCATTCTGTACATTGCTGTGAGTAAGAAACTATTTCTTCCCCCACACGAGGTAGAACAACTCTTCACCCATACTGCCTTCAGGAATTGTATCTACTGTATTATCAAAATAAAACTCATCCGCTGCATATGGTGTGCCATCAGCATGGAAAGGTTTTACATCTAAGGTTTGCATAGTGTAGTTAACACGATTTATACGAACCAACTCTAAATAATGTTCGCCATTGGTTTCATTTACACGAATCCACATGGTAGCTACCCGATCATCTTTTACAACCGAGCTATTATCGACCGAGTATTGCTCCCCATCAGTATTTTCACCCAAGTAGTACCAATCAGCTGCATTTACTTCAAATGTACCACCAAAAGTTAAAGCACCAAACACACCTAACGCAAGAACTGCACTTTTCCAAAGTTTCATACGCTCCACCTCTTTTTTCAAAATACTATACACTAACAAAAAATAGAAAATGATTCTCTACTAAATATAATATTATAAAAAATAAACTTTATCAACTAATTTTATAAATTTTATCTCAAAAAGTGATTAAACATAATGTGTAGTTATAAAAAAAGAAGCCATAACTGATATATAGCTTAATGCTTTATATAGTTACAGCCTCTTAATCCTGCTAATTGTTATGTTTCTTAATATTCAGCAATTATTTGCCAATATTATTTCTTTAAACCTAATTCTTCTTCCTGTACATTCATACGTTTAATTTCTTTTTCCAAAAGTTTGTCATATACCTTATTACCGGTATCAACTTCAACCTTTTCTTCTTCAGGGTGTTTTTCACCCAAATTCAAAGAATCTTTGATGGTATTAAGGCGTTCTGTTTCTTTTTCTAATAAGCGATCTTCTACTTTTTTTATGTCTGACATAAGAAATACCCCCATTTCTTAATAACACATACTCGCTACCATCATAATAACAACTTCTTCTATTTTTTTCAATATAAAAATTATTTTTTTATTTTTGCTTATGAATATCAGCTTACAACAATCTATTCATACTTCAATATTTTTTGTATGTATTCTTCCGTCAAAGAACTAAGTTACAACTCATTACATAAAAAAACCGCAACAATCAGTAATATAACTATTATCTAATGTTGCGGTTTATTGATTATGACTATTATATTTTTACGCCAAACGTTGATAAAAACGTTTCACATAGAAGTGATAAATTAGGAGCCCCACAATGGCGATGGCTGCATTAAGCTGATACATCAATTCAAAGCCGACCCAGCCGATGACTAAACTTAAAAGGGCTGAGCCTAAACCTACGCCAATGTCCAGCGATAAAAAGTACGTTGCATTAGCCGCACCGGCTCGTT
>NZ_HF986257.1:0-15993 GCF_000431435.1 Veillonella sp. CAG:933 | reverse complement strand
GCACCGGCTCGTTCCGGAGCAGCCGCTTGAACACCCAATGTCTGAAAGGCCGGACTGATGGCACCGTAGCCAAGACCGATAATTGGCGCTGATGCTATAATCCACCACGGCGTAGTGGCCAAACTCAATATGATAATCCCGATACCATAAAGGAGAAAGCCCGGATAAATTAATATATTCGCGCCCAACTGGTCAAAAGCCCGCCCTACCCACGGACGAGTTACCACAATGGTTAAGGCATATAATACGAAAAAAATGCTGGCCATAGTACCCTGCCCCATCTCAGTAAGCATAATCGGCACAAATACCAATACACCGGAATAGGTGAAGCTGATAAAAACACCGATGATAGCCCATGGCAAGGTAGTGCGCTCAAAGAAACGATCAAAATTCCAAGGCCGTTTTTTAGCTAATTGCGGCAGAGCCAAAGACTCATCGAGCTGTTTACGATTAACCACATAAAAACTCAACAAAGCACAAAGACTTAAAAAGATAAAGTAGGCATTCTTATCCCATAAATCCAGAATAGTCAGCCCTAAAAACGGTCCGATAACCATGGCCACATTAACGAATACGGAAAAATAACCTATCCCTTCCCCTTTGCGATGCTTCGGCAATACCAAAACGGCCACTGCCGCTACCGCCGTCGTGCCGACAGCAAAAATCATACCGTGCAATAAGCGCAAAAAGAAGATTAAATCCATAGACTGTGTAAAGTTAAAGGCTATCATAATGAGCAGGAAAATACCGGTTGTGGCAAAGAGTACTTTACGTTTGTCAAAACCGTCTATAATTTCACCGGCAAAGGGCCGACAAAGAATTGTACCAATCTGGAAATACGTCATAGCCATACCGGCTTGGAAGGCCGTCCCGCCGTAGACCCCGGTAATAATTAAAGGCAAGCCCGCAATCAATATATATTGGCTCATATAGTAAAGACAACTGCTTAGGCCGCGACCGAGAAATTCCGCTGACCAAATTTTACCTTCTTCCGCTGCCTGCTGCTGATTCGATGACATCATATCCCCCATATCATGAGTACCCGCTGCATTAGTTTGATGAGTACTATTTTTTTGTCCGTCCTGACCCATAGACATCTCCTTCCTTTTTCGCTATCATCACACCATTATAGTTTTACCTGCTGAAAGATTATTAAAACTCTGTTCCAATAACAGGTTTATACTTTGGGCTGTATTTAATGAGTCCCATCATTTTGCGGTAACTCATAAAGTACTTGTCGTCTTCAACTGACGACTTGACTATCTTACCAAATTAACACAGGGAACGTCAACCCCTATTTTTAAAATTTTCAGTTTTTTTCTTCAGGAGGTTCTATATGCTATTAATGGCCCTGTTAACGAACATATCTAAGACCGTATAAAAAAGCTGTATATAAAGACTGTGACTAATACACAAAAAACGAGGCTCTCATCTGAGCCTCGTGCAGTTTAATATACGTATGTTATACAGCAAGTCAATTTCGCATGTATTAATATTCTACTTAATATTCAAATTAATATTCTACTAATATTCTACTTTTTCACCCAATTCGAATTCACCTTTAGACGTAATTACACGTTCCCCTTTGACCAAGCCATTTACAATAGCCGTATAATCATCATCGGTTTCACTGGTTTCTACTACGCGAACGTCCACCGTATTATCGGCAGTTACTACATACACGAACTTGCCATCCTTGTTTTCACGAACGGCCTCTTTAGGAACAGCGAGTACCGGTGCTTTGGCTTCTGATTCAATAACCAACGTATAGAACTCGCCCGGCTGAATGAGGCCATCCGCATTCAAGAAGGTCGCTTTTACTAATACGCTTGGCACGCCGGCCGGTGCATTCGTGTCTATATACGTTATTTCACCCGGAATCTGTTTGTCATCAATTTTTAAATATACCTTAATTGATGGTTTAATCGTCGGCTCGGCCAACTTAAGAGCAAAGTTCTGAGGAATACTTAAGGAAGCTACAACCGGAGAATTCTGCTGAATGAGCATAAACGGTCTGCCTTCAATGGCGACCTTTCTGTCTTCATTATAAATAGCGGCAACCCGCCCATTGATTGGTGATACAATTTGAGCCTGGGCAATTTGTGTTTGCAGTTGCGCAATCGCCGCTTGGATGCCGGCCGTTTCCATGCCGCCAGTAGACACATAGCCGCCGCCACTCGTCACAACGGTTGCCTGCGAACGTTGCACAATGGTCTGGTATTCTTTTTCAGTAATGATCCCGTTCTGCATCATTTCACGAGCACGGTTCACATCAGCCGCCGATACTGCGCCCGGTACGATAGTCGTCTCTTGCGGCACAGCCTGTACACCACCACTACTTTGGGCTTCACCGAGTTGTTGAATCAACTGATTCAGTTGCTGCTGCATGGTACTCGTATCGAGCATGGCCACAACCTGACCTTGCTTAACTTCATCGCCCACTTTAACAGCCATCGTCGCCACCTGCCCGGAAACAGTCGGTTCAATGGTCGCTTTATTTAAAGCCGTAATATTGGCATCATTATTAATTTTAACCGGCATCTCGCGCATATCCGCCTCGGCTGTTGTTACCTTCGTCGGTCCAAAGCACCCGGCCATAAGACCGGCTACCATAACAATCATTACCATGAATAGCCATCGAAAACGTCGCTGTCGTTCTTCCATAACTAATCCTCCTTCTCCGGTTATTTTACAATCTCTTCAAATTCTTCATTGCCGTGAAAACGCTCAAAATGATCTTGCGTGCGCGCAACTTCTTTTACACTTTTGTCCAGCGCAATGGCCTGGCGTAAATATTGCAATGCTTTAGCATCCTGACCCTGATCCGCATAAATAGTGGCTATGCCATAGACCGACCAAGTATTGGTTGGATCCTTAGCCAATAACGCATCAAACCAAAATTTAGCATCATTCAATTGCCCCTGCAATTTATACAGCATGGCCAAATTGTAATAATTGCTTAAATTATTTGGAGTCAAATCATACGCTTTTTTCGCCAAAACCAATCCCCCTGCAGGATCACCGTTTAGCCCCATGGCTATACCTTTCAACGAATAAGCCGCATCAGATTTCGGATATCTTTGCAAAATCTCATCCGCTTTTGCAATAGCTCCGGGGTAATCATTCGACTGCAGTAATTTACTTGCTTCTTGCAATTCCGTCGTCGGTACCGGCCCTTTCATGGCCGTTGTATTAGGCGACACAGTCTTTGCGGTTTCTACCGAAGACGACTCTTCAGAAGCTAAACCGCATCCTCCCAAAAGCAAGGCTGCACCGAAAAACAAGGCTGTCACTATATGTAATAATTTCACTAATGGCTCCTTTACTATATGCGCCAAACACGCATTAACTATATCCTAAGATTCGATATGCCAATAATTGATTTATAATTAACTTATTTACTTATTTCTATTTGTCTGTTCTTAATTATATACTATTTTGAATATTTTAAAAATCTCTAATGTTCAAAAAAATCGCCGAATATAGCAAAATGGGCCCGTTTAAACGAGTTTTATTTAAAAACTCAGAATCAAACGAACCCATTTATATCGAACTCACTAAAGAGCCCATGTGTTATGTAATTACTCAAACGATACGACTTACAACGATACTTGCAATGCTACTTGCAACGCTGCTTACAATACTACTTACAACGCTTTTTACAACGTTACTTACATGCTACTTAATATGATAGGCATCTTTAAAGGCCTGTAATTGAGCATCTTCCAATTTTAAGCCCGTTGCTTCATAAACAGCAATTGCTTTTTGCATGTTTTCATAAGCAGTCGGTACGATTTTGGTAAAACGCTGTGCAAAGTTTTGCCAATTGTCCAGAATATGACGACCTTTACGACTATCTGTATGCAATACATGTGCTTCAACCAAAGATTTAATGCGTTTTAAATCCTCATTCGTAGCCGCACGCGGCTCTACCAAAGCAGTATTGCACTTGCGCACATCAAAATCAAGAATGTACGCATAGCCACCGGACATGCCGGCCCCAAAGTTACGACCGGTGGGACCTAAGATGAGGACTTCGCCGCCGGTCATGTATTCACAACCGTGGTCGCCCACACCTTCCACCACAGCGGTAATACCACTATTGCGGACGGCAAAGCGTTCACCGGCACGGCCGCTTACATAGGCTTCACCGGAAGTGGCCCCGTAAAAAGCCACGTTCCCAATGATAACGTTCTGGTCTGCTTCAAAAAGCGCCGTTTTCGGCGGATATACCGTCACAACGCCACCGGACAAGCCTTTACCTACATAGTCATTAGCGTCGCCTTCGAGCACCATGGTCATGCCTTTCGGAATAAAGGCGCCAAAACTTTGACCGGCACTGCCAACGAAGCTGAGCTTAATCGTATTCGGCGCTAAACCGTCAGCGCCGTACTTTTTAGTAATTTCACTACCCACGATAGTACCTACTACGCGGTGCGTATTGTTGATGGCCAATTTAGCACGAATCGGTTTCTGCTCTTCAATAGCCGGACGACACATGCGGAGCAATTTGCCCGCATCTAACGTTTTTGCCAATTCATGGTCTTGTTCGTGTTTATGGTAATGGCCGACTGAAATATCCGTATATGGACGGAAGAGAATTCGTTTCAAGTCGACGCGGGATAACTTGTAATTATCATCCACCACTTTTTGGCGTAACAAGTCTACACGACCAACCATTTCTTCTACGCTGCGGATGCCGAGTTTAGCCATAATCTCACGAAGTTCACGAGCTAAAAAGAGCATCAAATGTTCCACATATTCCGGTTTGCCTTTAAAGTTTTTACGTAATTTTTCATCCTGCGTTGCTACGCCGTATGGGCAGGTATTTAAATTACAAACACGGGCCATCTTACAACCTACGGTGATGAGCGGTAAGGTACCGAAGCCGAACATTTCAGCCCCTAAGAGAGCTGCTACGGCAATATCAAAACCGGTCATCAATTTGCTGTCCACTTCGAGGACGATTCGGTCACGCAAACGATTGAGCAGCAAGGTCTGATGCGTTTCGGCAAGGCCCAATTCCCAAGGGGCCCCTGTATGACGCATACCGGTACGACCGGCCGCGCCGGTGCCGCCGTCATAACCGCAAATAAGGATATTATCGGCTTTTGCTTTGGCTACCCCCGCAGCGATAGTACCAACACCCGCTTCGGCGGCTAATTTCACACTGATACGAGCATCGCGATTGGCGTTTTTCAAATCAAAAATTAATTCCGCCAAGTCTTCAATGGAGTAAATATCGTGATGAGGAGGTGGTGATACCAGTTCTACGCCCGGCGTAGAGTGACGGGCTTTGCCGATTGGCGGATACACCTTTTTGCCCGGAAGCTGACCGCCTTCACCCGGTTTGGCACCTTGGGCACATTTAATTTGCAATTCCTTGGCATTGACTAAATATTCGGAGGTCACGCCGAAACGGCCCGATGCAATCTGTTTAATTTCACTGCAACGATTGTCCCCATTAGGCAACAATTTGTAACGGTCCGCATCTTCGCCGCCTTCACCGGAATTGCTCATAGTCCCTAAACGGTTCATGGCAATGGCGATGGTCTCATGCGCTTCCTTACTGATAGCGCCGTAACTCATGGCGCCCCCTTTAAAGCGCTTCACGATAGATTCTACCGGTTCTACTTCTTCGATAGCGATGCCGCCGCCCACCGGGAAATTGAACTCGAGCAAACTGCGAAGTGTTACATGGTAATCATTGCGAATCGCCGATGCATACTCTTTGTAGAGTTCATAATTATTTTCAATACAAGCACGCTGCAATAAATCAATGGTCTTCGGATTGTATAAATGAGGTTCCCCGTCCTTCATAGGACCATAGAAACCACCCGCTTCAAGGGCAGTGTCGGCCGGTTCTTCGAAGGCACGATGATGACGGCTCAATGCTTCCAACGCTACCCCATCAGTACCGATACCGCCGATACGAGTCGGTGTATTCACAAAATATTTACCGATGAAATCGCTGTTAAGGCCTACGGCTTCAAAAATCTGAGCCCCTTGGTAACTGCGCACCGTGGAGATCCCCATTTTGGACATGACTTTTAAAATACCGTTTACCGCTGCTTTAATATAGTTTTGTTCAGCCTGTTCCGGCGTAACATCGCCTAAGCGGCCCTGTTTTTGTAAATCCGCTACCGTTTCAAGGGCAACATATGGATTAATAGCCGTTACCCCATAGCCGATCAAGGTACAGAAATGATGAACTTCACGCGGTTCCCCCGATTCGAGGACCAAACCGATATCGGTGCGGAGTACTTTTTTAATTAAATGATTGTGCACTGCTGCTACAGCGAGGAGTGCCGGAATAGCTACATGATTGGCATCAACGCCACGGTCGGATAAAACCAACACATTATGGTCGGAGCGCGCCGCTTCTTCCGCTTTTTCACAAAGAGCCTGTAAGGCTTTGCGCATTCCTTGCGTGCCTTCGGCCGGGTCAAAGAGAATGGATAAAACGGTGCTCTTCATGCGGCGACAATCTAATTTACGAATGGCGGCAAATTCTTTATTTGTCAAAATCGGGCTATCCAAGTACACACAATAAGTGCCGCTTTTGTGCGGATCCATCATGTTACCGCTGTTACCGAACATTACGCCGGTGGAGGTTACCATTTTTTCACGAATCGCATCGATTGGCGGATTCGTTACTTGTGCAAATAATTGTTTAAAATAACTGTACAACAACTGCGGTTTATCCGATAAAATGGCCAACGGTGCATCAGCCCCCATGGCGCCTACCGGATCTTTGCCATCTTTAGCCATAGGCTGTAACATACGCACCAAATCTTCCTGAGTATAGCCGAAAGCTTGCTGCAATTCTTTCAAGTTGGACACTGTCGGAATTTCATCATCCGTCGCCTGCTCAATGCTGTCCAAGTGAATGATATGTTCTTTCACCCATTCCCCGTACGGTTTTTCAGTAGCAATACGATGTTTAATTTCTTCATCCGATACAATACGCTGTTCCTTCGTATCAACGAGGAGCATTTTGCCCGGTTCCAAACGACCTTTATAGCGAATGTTTTCAGCCGCTTCATTGACAACGCCTACTTCGGACGCCATAATGAGGCGATCATTGCCCGTAATATAGTAACGGGACGGGCGCAAACCGTTGCGGTCCAACACACCGCCGATAACGGTACCGTCCGTAAAGCCCATAGCAGCGGGACCATCCCAAGGTTCCATCATGAAGCTGTTAAACTCGTAAAAGTCTTTTTTCTCCTGACTCATGAGCTCGTTGTTTTCCCAAGGTTCCGGAATCATCATCATCATGGCATGCGGCAAACTGCGGCCCGTCATATATAAGAACTCAAGCGTGTTGTCGAACATGGCCGAATCGGAACCGGTATCGTCAACAACGGGGAATACTTTTTTAATTTGCGGAAAATATTCCGAATCGGCTTTGCCTTCGCGGGCATTAATCCAGTTAATATTGCCGCGAATGGTATTAATTTCCCCATTATGGACAATGAAGCGATTCGGATGAGCCCGCGCCCAGCTTGGGAATGTATTGGTACTGAAACGGGAGTGCACCATGGCTAAGGCCGACGTGAAATCCAAATCCACTAAATCAAGATAAAATTCTCGGAGCTGCTTTGGTGTGAGCATCCCTTTATAAACGATGGTTTTGGCGGACAACGAAGCAATGTAGAAATCGCCGCTTTCCGCTTTGCTGAGAGGAATAATCTGTTTTTCCGCTTCTTTACGAATTACATACAGTTTGCGTTCAAACTCTTCATCGTTCATGATATTATCGCCTTTACCGATAAAAATCTGGATGAGCCAAGGTCGAATGGCTGCCGCTTCGGCGCCCACGGCATGGGAATCGACCGGCACTTCACGCCAACCGAGTACGACTTGACCTTCTTCGCGAACAATGTTTTCCAAAATCGCCTTCTGCTTATTGCGAAGGGTTTCATAACGATGGGCAAATACCATGCCTACACCGTAACTCCCAACCGGTGGCAAGGAAAATCCCAACACTTCACATTCACGACGGAAAAAGTCGTGCGGAATTTGCACCAAAATACCGGCGCCGTCACCGGATGAAGCATCGGCGCCACGCGCGCCACGGTGTTCCAAACGTTCCAAAATACGCAAACCGTCATCGATAATATCATGGGATTTACGGCCTTTAATATCGACTACAAAACCCATGCCGCAGGCGTCTTTTTCATAGGCCGCATCATATAAGCCCTGCTTTTGCCATTGCGCCTGTTCCTGCTGCTGAATTTCAATTTGCGTTTTTCCTTGTTGGTGTACGCTTCCTGATTTTTGATATGTCCCTTGATGTGCTTGTCCCATAAGCCCTTGCTCCTTCCAAACCCTATACTCTCTCTTTAGCTGCCCTAGCACGGGCAATTGCTATTTCTATATTAAGACAATCACTTTCGTCCAACGAGTTCATGCCCACAGCCTCCCCAAAGCTATATCAAATAGCTCCGCCGGGAATCGCTATTAGCCTGTACCAACGTCTAACAATCTATGATTATACGCCTTATATCCATTCTATAGAAAATAGATTGTTTCTATTATATACCTATTGTCAAAAAAAATCATATAGCAATATGCCATACATACTGTGCATTAATCTCATGTATACAAGGTACTTTTAAATACAAAAAACCTCTCTGAATTATTTTCAGAGAGGTTTTCAGATTTTCCATACAGCTCGTCAAATGATAACTTCCTGTATTTTTAATCTATTTCAGTTTATAAATTTACATTTTGTTCTATTCACCTACATGGCTTCGCGGGTCGACAAGTCGTACACGCTCACGCCATCGAGCTGCGCACTGCGTTCCGCCGTGCCCTGCTGACAGGTAAAGATCAAAATTTGTTCACTTTGGCCAATATGAGCCAATAGCTTCAAGGCCGCATTTTGTCGACCTTCATCGAAGCGCAACAAAATGTCATCCAAAATAATCGGCAATGATTCCACGCGCTGTGCAAACACGCTGGCCAAGCTGAGGCGCAAGGCGAGGTATACCTGATCGCCCATGCCGCTGCTCCAACGCTCCGTCGGTACCACTTCACCGGATGTGAGCACCGCTTCCACATTGGCCGTGCTGTCCCCCAATTGTAAAGTATATTTGCCGTCTGTCATCAAAGACAAATATTTCGAAGCCTTCGCCATAGCTTCCGGCTGACGGTCTTTTTCATAGTCCATCTGTGCCAGTTCCATGAAATGGCTTACCAAAACTTGGGTCGCCCAGGCTGTCAACGCTTCCTGCAATTCCCCTTCCAACTGTTGTTCTTCCTGCAGCGCCAAGGACAGAGCCTTATCCTGTGATAAGGTGCGCATTGCTTCCTGAATCTGGCCGCGTTTTTCATACAAAGCAGCTAAACGTTTTTGCAAGGCCGCCATTTCCGAATGGCTTCGTTCCGCTTCGGTCTGCCACTTTTCTTTATTGCCCGATTTCAAACGACGATACAAAGCTTCCTGACCGTCTTTCTTCGGAGCAAACAAGGCCAATTGATCACGGCTCTGTTCGTACACTTTTTGCCACTGCACATATTGATCTTGCAACAATAAACGCTGACGATATTCGCCGGCCGTAGCGACCCCGGTCTTTTGTAAAAACTCTTGCTGTTCCAACAACAGTGCCTTTTCTTGGCGGCTCCACTGCTCATATTCTTCATGATAATTGCGACGCTGTGATTCTTTTTGTTCCCAACGGACCTGGTTTTGACGATGGGATTTCAAAAGATTATAAACACGACGCAATTCAATCGGCGTAACCGGAATATCCAGTTCCAATTTTTCCCACAAAGCCGCGCAACGAGATTCAATATCCTTAAGGGTTGCCTCATGTTCTGCCAAGCGTTTTTCATAATCTTTATACTGGTTGAAATCTTCCATATACGTATCGTATTCCTGTTTGAGGGCAAAGAATTGATTGTCCGTCAAAACACGGCTGGCCCCTTCCGGTAACCAACGTTGCCAAGCTTCCATGGCCGCATTACCGGCGGCTTCCAATTTTTTACCTTCTTCCAGCCACTGATTATGTACCTGTTCATAGCTGTGAATTTTAGCCAAGATTAAATTCTGATTACTGAAAGCCACCCGTTTAGCCGCTACCGAATCTTCCAAATCCTTAATATCGGCCGCTGTTTTGGGTTCCGGTAATTCCAAATCACGAGCCATGGCTTTTACCAGCTCGTCCCAGCGTTCACGCTGGTGCAAAGCTGCTTCGCGAAGGCCCGTAAATTTGCGGCCTTGCTGCCAACCATAGCCAAAAGCACCCGCTGCTAAAAGGAAGCAAAGAATGCCTGCCCAAAGGCCTATATCGGGAAGCACCATCATGAGGACAATGCCAATAACAATGAGTGCGATGGCGCCATAGCGATATAAAGGTGACGGGCCACTTTGGTTGAGTTCATTTTCCTTAGCTATGCTGTTTTCATACTCCGTAAAGGCCTGTTTCAATTGGGCCATGCCGGCTTCCAATTCCTTCAGGGAATTTTCTTCGTCTTTCACCGTGGAGTTGGCAATGTCTGCCGGCTCAACCGGTTTACGACCTTGCCAATTCAAATAATTATCTTGGGCGCTGCGAAGTTCACGGGCCAGTTTTTCACCGGTTGCCCAGTCCACTTTTTCCGGCATTTGTGCATCCGCCCGCCAAGCATTATGCAAAGTACGGGACAAATCCAACTGTTCTTTAACTCGTTTTAAATAGTTACGCCCTTGTTCGCAATCTTTTTGAAGTTGCGTCCACTGGCCCAATTCTTGGAACAGGTTTTCAATCTCTTGACTGTAAACGCCTACCAAAGAATCGGGAGCAAAGTTTTCCGGCACGAGACCCGCTTCTTTACCACTCCAGAGCTTCATATTATTACGACATTCCGTAATCTTTTCGTCCAGTTCATAGAAAGCGTCTTTTTCAAGCAAA
Source organism: Veillonella sp. CAG:933 (assembly GCF_000431435.1). NCBI lineage: Bacteria > Bacillati > Bacillota > Negativicutes > Veillonellales > Veillonellaceae > Veillonella > Veillonella sp. CAG:933. The sequence goes on along the minus strand of NZ_HF986257.1, from coordinate 5,092 downwards.
TCTGTAACCGCATAGGTATTCATCTGCTCTTTCGCATGTTCCGCCCGTTTATATACATCCCAGGCACGCAATACAAGGTCCACGTCCTTGCCATAATCTTGCCATTCTTTAAGGCGCTCCTGCAATTCCTTTTCCGTCGTGGCGATGCCGTCCAACTCCTGTTGGTACGCCGTATACGCCTCTTCATTCTTGCCGAGGTCCGCCATCTTTTCACGGAGCTGTTTCAACCGCTCCATAAGCACATTGATTTTTCGCTTCCCGTTCGCCGAAGCAACCAGTAAATCGGAGGAGGCTTTTTCAATATCCTTCACGGCCGTGCTGAGGCGCTCACCGCCCTCGCCGCCGAAGAAGCGAGCTCGCACTTCCACTTCGGCCAGCACATCCGCCCCTTGCAATTCATCAACGGTAATGGCAAAAATTCTATCATAGGTCTTTTTGTCGAGACCATGCCACCATAGAGCCGCCGGTTCTTCCGAAATCGGCCCTTTGCCTAAGGGATAGAAATTAAGCTTTTTTCCGTCTCGGCCGATATGATAGGACACGCCCTCCCGTTCTACCACAAGATAGCCCGAGCCGTAGCCGTACGTTTTACTTTTTTTACCAAACAACAAAAAGCGAAGGGCTTCCAATAAGGAAGTCTTGCCGCTTTCGTTGGGGCCGTAAATAACTTGTACCCCTTCACCGGCCGGTGTGAACGACCATTCGTGATAAGGGCCAAATTCCTTAATATATATTTCCTTAATCCTCATCCGTATCTCCCATGAGGCAACGAGCACCTTCCGCTTCCGCTCGTCGCAATGCGTCTAATAAAACATCATCTGTCAACAGTTCCTGATACATACCGAGCCTTTTACTTTCCGGCCGTTCCGCAATGAGATTGCGAATCGTGGAAGCGCGCTCTACGGCCGGCAGTTTGGCGATTGTATCATAACTGCGCAAATAGTCGCCCACCATATCTTCCATTTCACGACGCGCCGTCCAGTCCGTTACGCCCCGGGTGCGGTCCACAATACTGAAAGGCATGACGAAATTAAACTTATTACGTTCTTCCGCCTGCGCCATTTCAAGCCAAGTTTGGCGCACTTCGTCTTGACTGCAAAGTTCATACAAGGCCCCTTCGCCGGTGAGCACAATTTCGAGGAGCACCTGCTTTTTCAATTTACGCAGCATTTCCTTCTTATGGCGAATCATTTCCACCATATCGCCGGTACTGCCCAGCGCGCCAATATCGATGGTTACCTGCTCAAAGCGAATGGGCGCCGTTTCGTGAAACTGCAGAGTCACACGACCTTTGGCGTTCACATCAACCAAGTAGCAACCTTTAGGTCCCAATTCTTTTTTATGAAGGCCTTGAATATTACCGGCATACACCACATAAGGCGTTTCATTTAACACCTGCCGTTTATGAATATGGCCGATAGCCCAATAGTTCATAGGCGACGCCGTCAATTCCCCCAGTGTAGTGGGTCCCACCGTTTCGTGCTCACCGGCTGAGCCTACGGTACCGTGAAAAATCCCGATGGAGAACGGGTCGTCCGACCAAGGTTTCAATTGCTGCGCCACATTGTCGGCTCGGTTTTGATTACTCGTACTGATGCCGTAAATATACGCAGCCACCTTGTTTTTCACATATAAAGGTTGACGCTCACTCTGTGTAGAGCTGAACACATACACGGAACTTGGCAAGCTGATTTTGGCCGCCCAACTTTCCGCCGGGTCATGATTGCCCTGTACTAAAAATACGGGAATCTTATGCTCACTAAGGCGTTCGCATTCATAGGCAAAACGCACCTGTGCTTCCAAATTATGTTTTTCACTATCATAAATATCGCCCGTAATCAGCACGGCGTGCACCTGCTGTTCGATGGCAAAATCCACAATATTCGTAAACGACTGATAGGTAGCACGATTGACTGCTTCGTCCACTTGCTTGCCTAATGATTTCAAATATTTAAAAGGAGTCCCCAAGTGAAGGTCTCCGCATTGTATAAAGCGAAATGGTATCATCTCACATTCCTTTCCAAGCGTTGCCCAATTCTTTTACGGCCGCTTCCAATTCGTTGGTCGGAATCGCACTGAATGATAACAGACAACGTACTTCGTCGTCGCCGTCTGCTTCAATGCGTACATCACAACCGGCCTCACGGGCTTTTTGCAAAAGAGCGTCCGCTCCCTTATCCGTAAAAATCGTAAGACCTATATAAACACCGCCTTCCGGCAGATATACTTTAACGGCATCGCCAAATGTTTGCTGCAACTGTGCCGCTAAAACCTTACTTTTATCCGCATAGTGCTTACGCAAACGACGAATTTGTTTGGACCACTCGCCATCCTTAATATAACGCGCCCATACGAGCTGCTCCATCACACCGGCGCTTTGCCGATACGATGTGCGATAGGTTAAAAAATCGCTCCACAGCACCGGTGGCAAAACCATGTAACTAATGCGAATAGATGGGGGCAACACTTTTGACGGGGTCCCCAAATAGATAACCCGCTCCGTCGTGGCCATCCCCTGCAAGGACGAAATGGGCCGTCCGTAATAGCGAAGTTCGCTGTCATAATCATCTTCAATGAGATAACTGTTTTGCTCCGCCGCCCAGTGTAACAATTCCTTGCGTCGGCCTACACTCATGACTCGGCCTTGCCTATCGCCATGAGACGGCGTGCAGTACAAGGCTTCCACACCGGCTTTATATAGGTCTGCCAACAAGGTCTCACTATGCTGGTCCACGGTGATAACGGTAAATCCGTAATCGTTAAAAATATGCGTTACCCCGATGATAACACTGGCATCAACGGCCACCGTGGTGAGGCCGGCACGTTTTAAAAGGGCTGCCAGCATCATGACCATAGCCTGCGTACCGCTGCCGATAATAATATGATCCACCGTGGTACGCACAGCGCGGGCATTATTCAAATACTTCGCCAGCTCAGCCCGCAGTTCCGGTTCCCCTTGCGGGTGGCCGTAGGCCAAAAGCCGTTCCGGTTCACGCAAGATATAACCGATATATCGCTTCCACCGCGTATAGTCAAAACCCTCCGGATCCATGGCACCGGTAGCAAAATTATAGCGAATGGGCACGGCCTGTGTTGCTTTAGCAGTTAGTTCCCTTTGATTGGCTAACCTTGTAAGCTCCATCCGAGTTCCGTTTTGACTCACACCGCTTATGTCCGCTTCGGCTGCCTTTTCATTCAAAATATTGTCAACCTCGGCATCGGTGCCACTCAATTCATGGCTCTTTGCAAAATGAGAGCCGTTGTCCAATAAAATCGGCAAAGGCAACACTTCATAGGGCGAGCGATCATGAGCCTTAATATAGCCTTCCGCGGCCAACTGCAAATAGGCCTGTTCCACCGTAATCTTGCTTACTCCCACTTCACCGGCTAAGGAACGAACCGACGGTAAACGGGAACCGGCCGCATATTGTCCGTGCTCAATTCGAGATTTAAGGTATTGATAAATCTGTTCATATAAAGGCGTGACACTTTTACGTTCAATTGTTAACAGATGCCTCGCCCCCTCACCGACTTTTAAGCCGTGTAAAACAATACTTACTACATTACTTCTTATTTTATCACAGCCTCTTGAAAATGGTAATCTGTCCTATCCATTTTTTGTAAATTTTTTACAAACTGACATTACAATTGTTAACCATATTTATAATTTTCGGTTATTGTTAACTATGATTAAAAATTCATGGTTGACTATCTTAAATCATGTTCGTATAATATAGGCAACGGCTAATGGTTAATATCAAGTAGACCCACAGCCGAAGCTCCCAGGTAGAGCGGGATAAACTAAAGAAATACAGAGGTGTAGGTTCATGACAACAAAACAAACTATTGGCTATGAAGAAATTATTGCGTACGCCCAACGCATCTTAGATGGTGGTGAAATCACGCCAAAGGAAGCTGAAGAATTAATTCATGTTTCCGACGAAGATACAATGATTTTATTGGCTATGGCCGATAAAATTCGTCAAAAATTCAGCGGCAACGAAGTTGACCTTTGTGCGATTGTTAACGCACGTTCCGGCAAATGCCCTGAAAACTGTAAATTCTGCGCCCAATCGGCTCATCACGAAACAGGCGTTACCGTATATCCGTTTATGAGCGAAGAAGATATCGTTGAACACGCTCGTAAAGCAAAAGAAGCCGGTGCTATCCGCTTCTCCATCGTAACCAGCGGTCGTAACACCAACAATCCTAAAGAATTTGAACAGATTTTGAGTGCTCTTCGTCGTATTCACGAAGAAACAGGTCTTGAAATTTGCTGTTCCTTAGGTCTTCTTACTTACGAACAGGCTGTTCAGTTGAAAGCTATCGGTGTAACTCGTTACCATTCCAATATCGAAACGGCACCAAGCAACTTCCCTAACATTTGCAGCACTCACAACTTTGCTGACAAAATGTCCACCATTGAAAACGCTAAAAAAGCAGGCATCCGCGTATGCTCCGGCGGTATCCTCGGTCTCAATGAAACCTTGGAACAACGCGTTGAAATGGCTTATGAATTAAAACGTCTCGGCATCGATTCCGTGCCGCTCAATATTTTGAATCCAATCAAAGGCACTCCATTTGAACACAACAAACCATTGCCTCCATTGGAAATTTTACGTACTTTCGCCATGTTCCGTTTCGTATTGCCACATGCACAGATTCGTACAGCCGGCGGTCGTGAAGTTAACCTCCGCGACTTACAGGCCTTAGCATTATCCGGCGGTCTCAACGGTATCATGGTAGGCGGTTACTTAACCACCGATGGTCGTTCCCCACTCCAAGACTTACAGATGATTGAAGACTTGCATTTGGAACGCACCGCGCCTCAACCTATTCAGACTCAGGCTTAATTCGTTAACACTTCATTGCCGGCAACTTCATCACAACAGTTTGCCACCCCACTTCATCAGTGACAAGCTGACAACTAACTTCATCTCCGGCAATGAATGTTTATAAAAAATTTTTCATTAACTTTCTTCAAACACGCTACAATATTACAACCTAAAAAGGACCCTTCACAGGGTCCTTTTTAGATTAACAAAAACGGTCTCACTCCTAAGTAGGCTTATAGGACAAAAAGTGTGTGTGG
>NZ_HF986256.1:0-2273 GCF_000431435.1 Veillonella sp. CAG:933 | reverse complement strand
GTCTGCGGGATTTCTTCATCAAAGATTAAAAGCGTTCCCTCTTTGTCCATAGGGTGCGCCTTAAACTGCGGCTCTATTGTACTTTCCGCATCTTTTGCAAAGCTGAATGAAAATCCTGCTTCGTTCTTTCCTACGATTGTTACTCTGATATCTCCGTCCTCTTCGTCCTCATGCAGGAAACGGATAAGATATTTCTCGTCTGTCTGGTTTTTAATACCGCCGATCTTGACCGTCCTTTTCCTCGTGTCCTCTGTTACTCTCGCCGTTGAACTTAACTTTTTGAGCGTCTTTGCGCACCATGTCAGCAGTCCGGCTTTTAAGATAACGTCCTCATTTGTCAGCTTTGTTTTCGATACAACGCCTAAATCATCTTTTGCGGTGTATGTCTCTGCCGTGTACTCCACGGATGCCCCACCTTTGATGTGCGCAAGCTGGTTATTTTCTGTCTCTATCTCTGTATCCTCCGGGATTTCTCCCGTGAATAACATACAATAGAGTTTTCCGCTGCCTAATGTAATTCTTTCACTGTCCATTCTGTATATCCCCTTTCTTTCTTCTCACTTTTTCGTATATGGTAAATTCATACGCCGTTTGTACCATGTCCTCGTCCTCTATGGTGTCCTGATACTTCTGATAATCAGTATCGAAAAATACTTTTTCCTCTATCAGTTTTTCCAGTTCCCCGTTTGCTGCCTTATCTGTATACAGCTCCAGAGCCGCAAATATCTCATGTACGAGTATTACATCATCTCCGCCGCGTCCGTTTATCTGCGGCGTTATATACACCAAATACGGCGGTTCTGGCAATGGTGTTTCTCTTGTCTCCCGGAACGCATCTTTTGCTATTGGCAGCCCTAAACTCTCTGCCCTTTTTATGATCGTTTCAAGCCTCATTATCCTTTTACCGCCTCTTCTATCTTGGTTTCCAGACTCTCTATCATACTTTCCTCTACGGGCTTAATATGTACCTTTGGCTTTACCCTGCCGCCGTATCTGCTGGCGTGCCCATATTCAAGCAAGTGCGTTAACTGGTAGTCTGTTTTGTTGTATACCGTGTTTCTCTTTGTTCTGCTGTCGCTGTATGACTGCTTTTTTCTCCAGCCTCTTCGGTAACTCCCTGTCAGTTTCGGGCTCGTTTGCTTTAATTCGCTTACTCCCTCCGCTGCCACATCATCTACAATTTTCTTAATGTCATTTGCTACGCTCTGGTCATACTCCGTAAGCCCCCGCGCGATCTCTGCCGCAACATTGTTTATATCCGTGCTCAACGTCTGCCTAACCTCTTTTCTGCATACAGCTCTATTCTTTCTTCGTTCGGGCGCTGGTACGTCCTGTAAATGGTCAGCCTTTGCCCGCAATACTCTACCTCTGTCTGATCGTTATACTCAAAGCTCCATACAGTAAATTTGTAGCTCGGCTTTATGTCTTTCTGTCCTGCTGCCTCAAACTCGCTTTGTGTGATGCTATCCACTTCACAGAAAATTGTAGTTTCCTCTGTTTCAGTGTCGTTGATCTGCTCTATTAAAGTGATTTCTCCCGGCATTTTATCCCTCTTCCGTGTTGTAATCTCCAGCCAGACACAAGGACTGTTTTTGCAGTTCATAGCTCTGTCTGTACTGTTCGCCTCGGTTCTGGTAGTTCATTTCTGACTTTACGAAAAGAGTAATTGCCCGGATAATAAGCGCGTCTGTTTCATCAATCTTTTTTACCCCGGATACAGATAAATCCTGTTTTGCGGCGGCAATCATATTGTTTATATCGTTCTCAATTACCGCAGACTTGCTTAAAATCCTCATGCTGCCCTTGACGGTATCAGTCAGCACGGTTTCCATGCCGCTCATTTTGTTACAATCTCCGCAACTTTCGCCGCCTCCAGCTCCTTTGCCCTTTTCAGTGAAATGCTGAACTCAAAACCCGGTCTGAATACCTGTTTTGCTTTTTTATCCTTGTATGTCTGGATAACGCGCACTGTTACCTTTTTCTTATCCTCCTGCGCGGTGTCCGTTTCGGACACTTTCGGCGGTTCTTCTGCTGCCTCTTCATCTTCCGCCGCTTTCGCTGCTTCTTTTTCCTCTTCTGTCAGTTCGTCCTCTTCGGGTACTTCCACCTCTTCCGCCGCAATCCTTGCGGCCAGTTCTTTTACTGTGCCCTCGTCACTGATACCCATATCTTTTGCCAGCGCTTTCAAATCGTCCTTTTTCATCTTTTCCAGATCTTTAATATCTAAGTGTCCTGTCATTTTTATCTTCCTTTCCGCGCGGCGCTTTTACGCC
>NZ_HF986255.1:0-507 GCF_000431435.1 Veillonella sp. CAG:933 | reverse complement strand
GATTCAATTCACGTTCTTGCAAGGTTTTCAGAAGGAAAAAAGGAACTTTCAACAAGTAATGGAGCGACAGCATATGAAGAAGTTCTTAATGTAAAAAATAATCCCGGATTACAGGTTTTAATAACTGATACAAATGCAAGGAACTTGAATGCAGGATATTACACAGAAAAAGATGGGAAGAAAACATTAATTGCCAGTACAGATGAAGTACCTTATTTAATCCCATATGATAGCTCTGACGATTCGGTAGGTTTTTGGATTAATGGATCGGGAACAATTGAAATTGCATATGCGATAGTTCAGCGAATGACCATAGATGAATATGCCAGGTATATGTTTAAAGAAGTTAGTACCAAGGCTGAAAAACTAATAGAAGATGGTTTTATGCTTGAAATCGAACAGGGTGGTGAAGTGGTTCGAATTAATCTTAAGGATTACATTAGGAAAATCAATGGAAAAATTGATGAACAAATACAGGAAATGGAGAAAACAAAGGATTCAGCAATA
>NZ_HF986254.1:0-585 GCF_000431435.1 Veillonella sp. CAG:933 | reverse complement strand
TTTTTTTTACAGATCGGTTAGGTTTAGCAATTTTACGCATTTCTTCCATAAAATCATTGTAAAACGAAAGTTCATATTTTAACCGGGCATTCTCTGCTTCAAGTGCTTTGATGCGTTCTTTGTCAGACTTAATAGATTGATTATTTTGTTCTTTAGGTTGTTCTTTAGGTTGTTTTTTAGGTTGCATAGGTGGTCTACCTTTAGGTTTAGGCTGTAATCCTGATATTCCTTCATCTAAATAACTCTTTTGCCAAATTGCAATTAAGCTAGGATTATCTAAGTTAAATAATTCTGCTGTTTCCTTAAAGGATAAACTATTTGCCCATCTAGTTTCAATAACAGTTTGTTTAAATTCAGCTGAAAAATTACGTTTCCTTATTCTTCTGTTTGTCGAATAACCATTCTTATACTTAAATAACCAGTTACGTACGGTACCTTCAGGAATATTTAATTCTTTAGCAGTTGCATGGAATCCCCATCCACGCTCAAATAGATAGTAAACTTTTTCTTTGATTTCTTTAGAATACTTTGTCATAAAAAAACTGCACCTCCAAAAATTGTGTCCAATTTTTGGGGTGCAGTTCA
>NZ_HF986253.1:8385-15245 GCF_000431435.1 Veillonella sp. CAG:933 | reverse complement strand
GGGGGTTTTGTCATGCCTATTCGGCGTACAATTAACCCTCGAGTTGTATCTCTTGAGATACGACTCGAGGGCTTTTTGCTTTTTAAAATTATTGCTAGTTTACTTGCTTACGGCTTTTCTCCTAACCGGAATGCGTAACGTTTTTAAATACTCTTTTTGTTCCGGCTTAATACGGAAACTTTCCACCGCTTTTTGTATCGTCTTATTATGCGTCCAAACAGCTAAACGCTGATCTTTTAAGTATGGCAAAACATCTTCGTAGTTAAACGCCAAGGCTGTGGCAAAATACCAGGCAATCATCATATTTACGTAATACTCGTCACTGCGGATTGCCACAATTGTATCGGCCTGCTTAACTTTAAACCAATCACCCAAGAAATAGGACATGAAAACGCAAATTCCAAAGCGAATCGTATACGGATGTGAATCCTTAATCCATTTATACGCTAATAACTCCGCTTCAGGTCTACGTTCTGCAAATATTTTAGGCGATATAGTGTCGCAAGTAGCCCAATCTTCTACATACGGCAAAAATCGCTCCAATTCTTCAACCAATTCATTAAAATCCTGCATTTCAGAGATTAAAATGGCGTGCAGTAAATTCTCTTCAAAATATTTGTGAGGTAGCTCTGAGAAAAAAGCGTTAACCTGTGTTATCTCTGATTTATCTGCTTGCTTGGCCGCTTTCAAAAGTGTCTTGGCCAACCGACGCAATTTAGGAATCCGAACCCCGATAATCGTCTCCTGCGGTACTGTAGGATTTATTTTGCTTGAATGGGCTTTATATTCCAAATCTTGTAATGCCAATAGCTCTTTAACGATATCCATAGATAGATTAAACCTCCTCAAAAGTCTTACCAAGCACTGTAAATACTGTTGTGAAGTGCTGTAAGATGCTTTAAATTACTACACAACTATTACCGTAATTTATTTCAAATCCTCTATATCAATAACTTCAATGCCCGCTTCACGCAAGCGTTTAGCAAAAATACCTTCTCCCGGAACTAGTGTTTTTGTAAACGTTCCATCGTAAATCTCTTTAGAGCCGCAAGACGGACTACGGGATTGTAAAATGGCAAAGCTTACTTGATTTTTTCTAGCTATATCAAGAGCTCGTTCAGCACCTAGCCGAAATTCCTTATCTACCGATTCACCGTTCTTATTCGTTACTACACCGTTTATAAGCTCAGCCGGAATACGAGGTGTCGAAAGACCACCCAGTACTTCGGGACATACCGGGATAACTTCAAACTCAGTATCAAGTTTCTTTTGCTTGGCAATATAATCGGCCAGAGCTTGATTGAAGTTATTGCCACCGTTATATTTGCAGTTTTCACCAAGTAGACAGGCACTAACTAAAATTCGTTTAGCCATAAAAACTCCCTATGCATTGGAATCTTCTAAATAAAAGTCGTCTAAAACATAAGTAGTAACAGGTGTTATAAATAGTTCGAACTTAATAATCAATCGAATCAAATCATTTCCATCAATTAACGTAATCGGCATTCCTTAACGAGCAGCTTCCTTAGCCGATTTTGTAAAACGACTATTAGTTATAAAAACACCATAATCGGCTTGGAATTTGCTCATAGCTCCTAAAAATTGATTAATATCCGGCTCTCTAACTGCATTTGAATTAAAACGTTTACACTGAATGACAACACGGGTCGTACGGAAATCATTGTCATCCATATGATAGCCATAACCATCAATACCGCCGTCATTTGATACCTGAATTCCTTTTTCGGTAAATTCAACACCCATCTTTGTAAGCAATGCCCGTGAAAATTGCTCAAATTTAGCAGGTGACATTTTCGCTATAGCGTCTTGCAATCGGGCTTTAAAATCGTCTAGAACTTCAGTCTCGGATTCCACATCAGGGATAGATTCCCCCACATCTGAGCCGGTTGCCAAAGCTACTAAATTACCTTTTTGTTTCTTTTTCCTATTTTCCGCATTCCTCTGCTCCCAATACTCATGAGCTACTGATCTAACATCTTTTTCAACATCAAGCGTTCCGATATTTAACTGTGCTCCCTTTGAAGTCAATTTAATAGACGATTTATATTGTTCATAAGAAATAAAACCTACTAATTTCAACTCTTTCAAAGCAAAATTAAACTTAAAGTCAAACCGCTTATACGGTTTTCCTGTTTGTGCCGATGTGTACAAAGTTTGTTCAAACTTTGCAATATTTTCATCATCTTCACTGATTCTATCTCGTATCTCGGAACGCTCTAATTGACCACCGGCTTTTTGAAGGACGGATAAAATCGGCTTTATAAGATATGATATTTGTTCTTCCGAGTTTAATTTATCAAAGTACATAGAAGACTCCTTACCTCTTGACTGATGGCAATACAAAATTAAAAACTCTAATATTAGTATGTACGCAACTTTTATCGTTTCAAGTACTTAACCGGCACTTCTTTAGTAAGCCACACATTATTAACTGACAGGTAAAAAATATAACCGTCACGACTCATCTCGCCGCTTTTTACCTTGTAAATAACCGGCTTACCATGCCTTTTACCTACTCGCAAAGCCGTCTCTTCATCCCCTGATAAATGCACATGCAGACGATTCATCGGCAGCAAACCTTTTTCATCAATGGCAGCTACCGATTTTTCACCAGTTCCATGATATAAAATTTCCGGAGGAATTGCCTCCTGTAACTCAACATCTACATCAATCGTATGGCCTTGGTTGGCACGAATTCTCGTATGCGTTTCATCAAAAGCAAAACGTTGCTTATTATTCGTTCGCACAATCTCTTCAAGAATATCCATATTGATGGCATAACGTGGCTGAATCTTAGTGAGTAACTCTTCTACATCCGCCCAACCGTGTTCATCGAGTTCAAGGCCGATTTCTTCCGGTTTGTGCCGTAGAACCAGGCTTATAAGCTTACTGACACGTATTAGGTTTAGCGGTTGAGGGTTATTATCGTGAGGCACTATATACACTCCCTTCATGTATCTATTTCGCATCTTCTTGTCACAAAACCATACATAAAGCAATTCCTAGACGAACTATATTCTTTATTTCTTAACTTTCTTGTTTTACACTTAATCTTCTATTTAATAAGCTTTCAATGCTAAATTTTACCGATTCATAAACTTCTTTTGGTAAACCATAGGCTTCAAGTATAATATAATTTAATTCTATCCAATCAGTATCATTTAGTTGCTGAAAAATATCTGTAATTCGTTTATCTCTAACAACGCTCCACTTTTCCAATATTTTATTTTTTGATGAATCTTCCAATATATCTGGATTTAAAAAATAAGATTGCCCTATACCATCTTTAGTCAAATCAGTTACGCCTAGACCACGACCAAATCCTGAACTCATCAATAAAAACAATGAAACAAATGAATTTAAAAGAGCATGAATCAGGTCTCTATCAATCACATATTTACCTTTTAACCTGAAAGCAATAGATCTTTGATTTACAGCAGTCGGGTTTTCAAATTGCACCCAAAAGAATCTTTGTTCTGGATTAATCGAAGTAGCAAAATCAGCATACTGTGGAGCTTGATCAGCTTTATACCAATCTAATCCTCTCTTAAGTTTACGGCTTCGCGCCCATTCACTATTCTCAATAGAATATATATATTCTATTGTCTTCTCATGAACTTGACTCTTCATAGCTGAAATAGATGCTTTAGTATAAAAATAATAATCCTTAACGTTATTAATCATATAGCTATCTATATGATTAAGATTTTTCAAGATAGGATAACTATATTCTGAGTCAACTTTCATAGAATCCATAATAAAAATTTTATCTGCTCCAGTTCTTACCCCACGGCTACTATCAAAAATTTTATTCATACATATTAATTTACTAAGCACTAATTGAATCCATTGATTATTATCAAATAAGGCTTCTATGGAGAGTCCTAAATCTATATAATCTATTATTTCAGCATGACTATATTCCTGTACACTTAATTCTGTTGATGACTCGCCATAAATAGTTTTACAAATCAAACTATCAATTTCATCATCACTACACTTACTAGGATTTTTATTCAAACCTATAAATTTTACTCTATTCTCATTTTCAGAATCTTTATTTTTTAAAACTAATATAGATGTAACAATATCAGCATTGCTAAACCACTTTCCTACATTCGAAGTAATTATAAATTCAACATCAAAAATCTTGCTTAACAATTTATAAAATGACCTATAGTTCTTTTGCGTTTTAAACCATGAATTAGATGTGATAACTCCAATTCTCGCCCCCTTACATTCCATTAACAAATCCTTATATTTTAAAATTAATAATTGATATAAATCTGAACGATTATCGATATCATACCTTTCAAGCAGTTTTGAAATATTTTCATTACCATTAATCCTATTATTACTACTAATAAAGGGCAAATTAGAAATAATACAATTAAATTTGGGAATTGTAAGTTTTTCATTTTCACCTGTAGATGGATTGACTATATAAATCTCATTACCAGAAAAAATATCAAATGCATCACTTTGAAACACTATATTCTTCAAATGAGTGCTCTCTCTTGATGTTATAGCTAAATTTGCGATTTGCAGAGGATAACTATATTTATCCGCTACCCATATATGCTCATGAGCATATTCTACAGTTCTATTTTCAGATATTTTATTCATTAAAAACTTTGCAATCGTACCAGAACCTACAGTTAAATCAGCAAAATCTCCCTCATAGTTATCCAAAGTAATCGATACTAAATATTTTGCTAATCCCTGTGGAGTCGTATACAACCCCATTAGTTCTCTTTTAGCTACATCAACCATATTCTCTAAAATTTCAGAGGTAAAGCTAGAACCCACTTCAGCAAAATCACAATTAGCCAAATACAAGTTAAATTCATTAAAATTTTCAACAACTTCTTGAGGTAAAATCATTTCAAATTCACCTACATGAAAAATCGTATAAAAATCTGTTGTCTTAACTATTAAATTTAAAGACTCTGCCAATAAATTAATGTTTGCATCATTTGAAAATCTGACAAGCAAATCATTAATATCATTATTTTCTTCTCTTAACAAATGGGCGAAAATAAATCTATTTATCCACTTAATGATTATATTTTTGGCATATGATTCTGCAAATTTTTCAGGCGTATTTATTTTATTAATACTTTCTAATTCTGCTTTTTCTGTCTTCACCCAATATTTTATGTACTCTTTTAGCCTATTTCCACCATTATTAATGATAAAATCAGTAGTAATCGGCGTTAATTTCTCGGTTATTGTCTCTACATAATTTGAAATATTAAACTCTATTGGCACCACTTGGAATTTTTCTTCTAGGAATGCCTGATTTAAATAACTCAAAACGTCATATAACTGTTTTTTCCAAAACTGTTGATTAGCTTGAACTGCAGATCGCGAATTTAATATTTCCTTATACTCATCAAACACTACCGTAGGACTATTATTCCAATTTCCATCCTCATTTTTAATATAGATGCTAACATATTGAAAGTTCCATAAAACAAAAACTGATGTACCTAATCGATTAGCCTTATCCCGCGCATTAGAGATAAACTCACAGTCATCTATAGAAACATCCGGCATCTTTAATTCCCACCCCATTAAAGGTTTTAATTTTTGATTATCAGCAAATATAATAACATCCGGAAACAGTGTTAAATTTCTAGTATCTGATGCATCCTTTGTTTTTAGTGATAATTCACCTACCGCCTTTTTCATTCCCTAATTGTTTTTATTAAAAATTAAATTGGCTTCACTTATTAACTCTCCGCCCTCACTTCGCTCATTAGAGCGCAAAATTGTTCTAGTATCCACTGTTATATCCCCTTTAATAAATTTACATTCTCTAACTTTGCAAATAAGTCAGCATCAGTCTTCTTCAGAGAATTCGCTGCATCAAAAATTCTTGTTTTAGATACCTCTATATAATCTACAGGCTTATTTTTAAAAAGCGCAACATCTGTATTTTTTTCAATGCCTATAAAGTTTCTACCTTCTAATATGGCTCCAACTAAAAATGAACCTGCCCCACAAGTATTATCTAAAATAACATCCCCAACTTTAGAAAATGTTCTAATTAAATAACGCGCTAATTCTACAGGCTTTTGAGTAGGATGAAATACTTTTCCCTCAGATTCTGCTGTTTTAAAATATAAAACATCTACCGGATAACGTTCGCCTTTGCTTTCAACTAAGGTTGGGCTAAAATCACCATATGACCCTGTTAATTGATTTTTTCTCACTCCTTTTGTATAAGGCTCTCCCACAGTCATTTGGGGACAGTAATATGGTTGTTTTCTATAAAACACTAAAATATCCTCATGTTTTCTTAGAGGTTGTTTTTTGGCATTTAAAAAATTAGTAGGCTTTGATTTTTCCCACACATATTTATACTTATAGTTTTTAGGATTAGATAACATTAAACTAGCGGTAAATAAACCAGAAGCTGTAAATAACATCGCACCATTTATTTTTACTATTCTATTGTATTCCACCCACAATTTTTCAAGAGGAATTAAACTATCCCATTTATTTTGAGTATTTCCATATGGCAAATCAACTAGAACCATATCGATTGAATTATCTGGTATTTTTGCCATTTCCTCTAATGTCTCGCCTTGAATTACATTATTCAAGAATTTAGTATTTTTTAATATATTAATATTATGTCTTGTCATTTTAGTGCATTTTCCTTTGTCTTTAATATTTAAGTAAAAATTTATAAAAAGATAATCAAATCATCTGTAAGTTACGAGCATCAAAAAATAATTTATTCTTCTTATCAAAATAAAAACAGATTTATAGCATTTCAATCTGCAACATATTCTGAATTACTCATCGGTCATGATGCTACCCTATATTTT
>NZ_HF986253.1:0-8338 GCF_000431435.1 Veillonella sp. CAG:933 | reverse complement strand
TCCTCTAATATTATATATATATTGTACTATACTATAGCTAAAAACACACATATATGTTTGCAAAATGTAAATTAACAAGATTATATTATACTTTTATAATATAAAGCCCTCAGCAGTACTGAGGGGCTAAATATATTCAAACAGACTTTCAACATATTAATATATTTTGTATCTTATTTCTATTAGATAATCACCGATTTTATATTCAAAGTATTCATTTATTGTATCACAAGCTTATTTAGCTCCATCTAACTTACGTTGTATATCCTTAAATAAAAGCTCTTCAATAACCTGTTGAATTTTATATTTTATAGTTCGAGCATTCTCTCCTGATGTCAAAATAACAGGGCTAACAGCTGCATACACTTCATCTACTGTAAGTTTATCTTCAAATTCACTTTTCCTTCTTGATATTTCAGACTGAACAATTTGGTATATTGTGTCACAACTAAAATCATCAAAATGAAGGAACTTATCAATCCGATAAAAAATAGGCAGGCCTAATCGCTCTTGCATTTCTTCTTTTGTCTGATAATTAGAAGTTAGTACAATCACAACTCCTGATACATCTACATCATAGGTAGTATCCTTAAACTCTGAATTATCAAATAATGTATAAAACGCTGAGTAAAAATACTCAGGACATTTATCTAATTCGTCAAAAAAGATTAAATTGGACTCCCGTTCCATCAAATCAAACCCTAAACTACGTCTATTAGGCATATTACCAAAGAAATAGTCTGAATAGTTATTATTCTTAAACATCGATAAATGTTTTTCTAAATATTTTCCACTAAAGAATGACTTTGCAATTTCACGTACCAATTCCGTCTTCCCAAGGCTGCTATTACCATACAACATAATAACATATGGTTTATCCCTTTTAATATTTGTAAGATACCATAAACTTTTACTGATTCCCTTGATGACCAGATGCTGACCAATTATATGTAATGATATATCTTCAATTTGATTCACAAACATATCTACATTTCTTTTTATTTCATATTTTTCACTTTTAGCATCAAGTTCAATTAATGACAGTTTTTGTTTATTTTCTAAATATTTCATTAATATACGAGGAGGATTATGAACATATATTTCAGCATCATCTGTCGTTAAATCTTCAATTAATGCTCCTAAACGATCATGTGCTGCTTCAACGATTCCATGATAATTGTCATTTTTTATAATAAGTGTTTTAGCATGTTCTTCAAACTTGCGTTGATTTTGTCTAGAAAAATCAGACAGTTTTACCAAGTCTAGAAATGTATCCACTTTATCCTCTTCTCTAAACTCAGGTAAACTCATATCAAAATATGTCTTTGACCCAATAATAATATGATATTTTCTTTTACTTTCCATTAAATACCTCTGTCGTTATACAAGCATAAAGTACATCATAAAGCGTCACTGAATCATTTTCATCAACTTCTTCTTCAATAGTTGACCCTCTAAGTTGCATGTTTGGCGGATAAATCTCTGCCAAAGTTTTTGGTTTTTCTACAGAAGTAATTAACCGTTCCATTTTTCCCATTTCCGTGATGAAATCAAACCGTTTTTTACTGAATTCACCCACCTCAATACAATAAAGTGTCATTGTAGCTGTAAGCAAATCGTTTCTTTTATAATTACTTACAAATGCCTCATTATTAAAACGAACATACCTTTTCTCATCTACTTTATATGTATCATATCCATCATAGCTATCCATAACAGTTTTAAACTCTTTTGCATCTACTTTATCAACTCCCCCTTTAACAAGTTTTAGGTATCCACCTGCCACACGAAAAGAAGTAGAAGAATTTTCAATGTCTGATAGTTGGACGTTTGGAATATTAATAAGTAACGACTTTAATTGCTCAAACTCAGAAATTTCTGTAGAAGAAATGGTAGTTGTCCTATCTTGCGATATAATATATGATGTTTTTATCTTGCCTGTAAATAAAAAAGAAATTCTTGAAAGAAATGGAACATCAAGCTTCATTTCTGCCGAAACACCTGTTCCTATAGCACCTTCTAACTCTAAATTAGAAGATATATCCGTAGTTCTTAAAAGTTCACCTCTATCGCGTTCTTGTAATATGTTACGAATAGTCTCTTTATCAAAATATATAATTTTATTAATAATATTCTTAGACATTAATTCACTCCCTTCACTAAAACTATAAACGAGAATATATAGTTACCATCTAATTATTTATATCAACACAGTTATTTGAACGTCTCTATTTTAAATCTCGTACAGCAAATTTACATTTACTTAAATCGAACAAAAAAACAAACGTTCTTGTATTATGATTAGTATATAATATAAGACCCCATTATTCAATATATTTAATACAATCTATCACGACTAAGTTCTATAAAAATACAAAACCCTCGGTTCACGCCGAGGGTTTTAACATACCCAAATTCATCATTCAGATATCATCTTATTAAATTATATACTTTTCTCTTATTCCCACTCAATGGTAGCCGGTGGTTTAGAGGTAATATCATACACGATACGGTTGATATGTTTTACTTCGTTGATAATACGAACGGAGATTTTATCCAACACATCATACGGAATACGTGCCCAGTCGGCTGTCATGAAGTCAGTGGTGGTTACACCGCGAAGTGCCAAGGTATAATCGTAAGTACGGAAGTCACCCATAACGCCAACAGTACGCGTACCGGTCAATACGGCAAAGTACTGATTGATGGAACGATCGAGTTTAGCATTCGCAATTTCTTCACGGAAAATCGCATCCGCATCACGAAGGATGTCGAGTTTTTCAGGGGTGATTTCGCCCATTACACGAATGGCGAGGCCTGGGCCCGGGAATGGTTGACGCCATACTAAATAGTCGGCCAAGCCAAGTTCGGACCCGAGTTCACGTACTTCGTCTTTGAACAAGTTGCGAAGTGGTTCGATAAGGCCTTTAAAGTCAACTACTGCAGGCAAGCCCCCTACATTGTGATGACTCTTAATAACTGCAGCATCGCCCGCGCCGGATTCGATTACGTCCGGATAGATGGTGCCCTGTGCCAAGAAGTCAACGGCACCGATTTTACGGCCTTCGTCTTCAAATACACGAATGAATTCTTCACCGATAATTTTACGTTTTTGTTCCGGTTCTTCAACGCCCGCCAAACGACCCAAGAAACGGTCGGATGCATCTACACGAATGAAGTTCATGCCGGAATCCTTGAAAGCCGCTTCTACTTCATCGCCTTCGTTTTTACGCATCAAACCATGGTCAACGAAGATACAAGTCAATTGATTGCCTACGGCTTTAGAAATAAGAGCTGCCGCTACGGAGCTGTCTACGCCACCGGACAAAGCCAATAACACTTTGCCGTCGCCAACAGTTTTGCGAATGTCTTCAACCGCGGTTTTAGCGTAGTTAGCCATTGTCCATTCACCATGGCAACCGCAAACTTCAAATAAGAAGTTGTGGATCATTTCCTTACCGTGTTCACTGTGAAGCACTTCCGGATGGTATTGCATAGCGTATAATTTGCGTTCCACGTTCTGCATAGCCGCTACCGGGCAGTTAGCCGTATGACCGACGATTTCAAAACCTTCCGGTACAGATGCTACATAGTCAACATGGCTCATCCATACGGTTTCGTTTTCGCTGAGACCTTTGAACAATGGGGACGCCGTGTTTACTTTCACCGGGGTTTTACCAAACTCGCGAGCATCAGCGGATTTAACTTCGCCGCCCAAAGTGTGCGCCATGAGCTGCATACCGTAGCAAAGGCCGAGTACCGGAATACCCAATTCGAACACTTCCGCTTCAATGCGAGGCGATTTTTCTTCGTAAACACTGTTAGGGCCGCCTGTGAAAATTACGCCCATTGGGTTCAATTCTTTAATTTTGGCAACCGCTTTATCATATGGATACACTTCGCAGTAAACGTGGTTTTCACGAACGCGACGCGCAATCAACTGATTGTACTGACCGCCAAAATCGACAACGATAATAAGCTCTTTTTGGTTCATTATGCCCTCCATTAATGTAACAACTGCCTATGTTTACGCTTTTGTCAAAACTTCAAAATCATATTCATAGCTACATTTAAATAGTTCTATTACGTATTTATTCAATCTATTATACCATAGAAAGCAAGGTCTCGCCTAACTAATAAAAAATAAATTCACCGATTACGTCCGTCACAGACAAACAAAAATAGAGGCAATCATAACCGCAGTTACAGTTACCTCTATTTTAAAACTAAGGTGGGGCGACACTCCCACATCTCCTACTCAAAGGTCTTGCACCTTATCCGGCGACGGCTACCCGTTCCGTCCTCTTATTCATTATCTGCTTATATATAGATTATATCACAAACCTCTATCGAATCGACACGTCTTCCCCGGCCAAGATATGTTTCATGGTACGAGCCGGGCACATTTTACCGCACATGGTGCAAGTGCCTTCGCATTCCGGTTTACTGGATTCATAGTAACGACGAGCTTTTTCAGGATCGATAGCCAAGGAAATCATAGTATCAAAATCTACTTCCGCACGGGCTTTACTCATGGCATCGTCCCAAGCCTGAGCGCCCGGAATGCCTTTTGCCAAATCCGCTGCATGGGCGGCAATACGCGTAGCGATGATGCCTTCTTTCACATCTTCAACGGTTGGCAAACGCAAATGTTCAGCCGGCGTTACATAGCAAAGGAAGTCGGCACCGCACGAACCGGCAATAGCCCCGCCGATAGCACTCGTAATATGGTCATAGCCCGGCGCAATATCTGTAACCAACGGTCCCAGCACATAGAATGGAGCATTATGGCAAAGACGTTTTTCGAGCGTCATATTAGCCGCAATTTCATTGAGCACCATATGACCCGGGCCTTCAATCATAACCTGCACATTGTGTGCCCACGCGCGTTTAGTAAGCTCGCCCAAAGTAATGAGTTCTTCAATCTGAGCCGCGTCGGTCGCATCATGGGTGCAGCCCGGACGACATGCATCACCAAGGCTCAAGGTTACGTCGTATTTTTCACAAATTTCGAGCAAGCGGTCATAGTATTCGTAAAACGGATTTTCCTGATTGTTCATTTCCATCCAAGCAAAGAGTAAGGAGCCGCCACGGGATACGATGTTGGTCAAACGGGGATTGTCTTTGATACGTTGCGCCGTCTTCTGATTCATACCGCAGTGAATCGTCATGAAGTCCACGCCGTCTTTTGCGTGCTGTTCCACAACGGAGAAAAACTCATCTACGGTGATGTCTTTGAGGTCTTTGTCGAGCATGCCTACCGCATCATACATTGGCACGGTGCCAATCATGGCGGTGGACATATCGATAAGCTTGCGACGGAATTCTTGAGTTTTACCAAAGTTCGACAAGTCCATGATAGCTTCTGCCTTCATGGCAATGGCGTTGCGCACTTTTTCCAATTCTTCGTCCAAATTATTGTGTTCCGGCGAAACACCAAGGTTTACGTTGATTTTAGTGCGGCAGCGTTTGCCTACCCCTTCCGGCGATAAACTAATGTGCATTTTATTGGCCGGAATCGCTACCTGACCGGATGCCACGAGGGCCATCAAATCTTCCAAACGCATCTGTTCTTTTTCGGCTACCGTTTTAAGCTGCGGTGTCACCAAGCCGCGACGTGCCGCATCCATCTGCGTCGTGTATTCGTCACTTTTTGCCAAGCGTACATCCTGCATGTTTACTGTAAATTTCGAACTATTCATTTTAGCCTCCTCTGCGCTATACCTAAGCGCGAATCCGTGAAAATCGTCACGTTACATGATCTCCCTAAATAGGTTATACGCAAAAAAGCCAAAATAAAAAGCTCATCCACGCGGATGAGCTTTAAAAGTCCTGTACAGCTTTCCTACGTCGGCATTATCCGAATCAGGTCAAGGGTCAAGTGTTCACGCACTTTTCTCATCCATAAGGCTCCCCTAGCTTTTTTGTGTATTTCCTACATTATAGTACAGGTCTTTGTGAAAAACAACCATTTATGAAAATTGGTAATCGACTAAGACGACTTCAATTTTATGTATTAATCACTCCGATTTACATGCCAATGCCATTACATGCGGATATCGGCGTACTCGGGACGACGGTCGAATTCCTTTTTGGCAAACGGGCATAACGGCATAATTTTCAAGCCCCGTTCGCGTGCCTGTTTTACAATTTCAGCCACTAATTGGCCGGCAATGCCTTGACCGCCGTAGTTTTCATCAACCAAAGTGTGGTCGATAATCCAGAATTTATCGGATGGCGAATAGGTGCTTTCACCGATATTTTTGTCGCCATCATAGGCAGCGGCTCTGTTTTTATCCGCTTCATGTACGATTTTAATCATTTGAAACCTCCTTATTTTAACTTGCTTTTAATCGGTTAATACAACTGAGCTTTAAGGCTAATTTGATTAAACCGCTCCTTATTTTTCCGTATACGTCAGTGCACCGGACGGACACTGATCAATAACCGCTTTAATCTCTTCGGTCGTGCCGTTTTCCGGCATAATCCACGGTTTGCGACTCACATCAAAAACATCGGGTGCCCCTTTTACACATTTAGCTGCATGCTGACACAAGTCAGGCTTCCAATGAATCACTAAACTTTCAGTTTCATATGTTTTTTCAGCCATACAATCCTCCTCTAATTCTGTCACACGGCCAAACTCCCACTTAGGATGTTAAAATTTAACTACTCTCTACTATTTATTATACTGTAAAACCGGCGAATTACGCAGTAATTCATACTAATAACTAGACAATTATTAGAATTTGTTCAGTAATTCATCCTTAACGCTTAATAGTCTAATTCTGTTTTAACAAAGGTATTATTTCTAAGATCAACAAAGGCTTGTCTAACTTCATCTTCCGTGTTCATTACAATCGGGCCCGCCCAGGCTACCGGTTCATTCAAAGCCTTAGATGCGATGTACAATACTTGTGACGGTTTATCGCCGTTTTTAATGGTAACGCTGTCACCTTCAGTCAATTTAACGGCCGTTTTTTCTTCAATATGTTGGCCGTCTACTTCAATATCGCCAATCAATGTGAAGAGCATAACCGATTCATCTTTGCCCATGGTCAACGTATTTTCAGCGCCTGCTTCAAGCTGGAGATCATAGTAGTTGAGCGGTAAATGCTCACCCACATAGCCCTGATGCTCTTTGTACGAACCGGCTAACAAGCGAAGTATGCCTCCTTCAATCGGAATTTCGGCAATATCTGCTCGCTTAATGCCGTGATAGCTTGGTTTGCTCATCTTATCTTTTTGCGGTAAGTTGAGCCAAAGTTGAACGCCCAATAAGCGTTCGGATGCCGGCACTAATTCTTCGTGCAAAATACCGGAACCGGAGTTCATCCATTGCACTTCGCCATCGGTAACGGCTTCTTCATTACCGAGGCTGTCCTTATGCACCATTTTACCGCGTGATACATAACTGATTGTTTCAATGCCGCGATGCGGATGCATTGGGAAACCTGCCGTATAGTCGGCCGGATTTACACTGTCAAAAGAGTCCAACATCAAAATCGGATCAAACTCTTTAATTGTCTGGTTGCCTAATACACGCACTAATTTTACACCGGCTCCGTCAATTGTCTGAAAGCCTTTTATTGTTGTTTTAACGGTTCTTTTCATCCGTCTTACCTCCAATTTTTCTTAAAATTGCTACTAAATTTTCTTTTTCTTTTTCATCAAGCACGGAAAGTACGTCCTTTATCATAGTTATGTTTTCCGGTGCCAATTGACTGATAATTTTGCGACCTGCTTCAGTCAAATGCAGGATTGATACGCGGCGGTCATTTTTATCCGTCAAGCGCTCAATATACTTCATTTTTACTAAATTATTAACAATAACCGAAATTGTGCCGACGCTGCTCAAAATGTGCTCGCGCACGGCGCCCACCGTAAGATCGCCCTTGCTGTACAAGGCTTCCAGCACCATGAACTGGCTAAATGTCACTTCATACTTAGCCGCCAGGTCCGCCGTCAGTTTATCGAGCATATTGACACTTCGGTGAAGGCCTACTAAAGCTCTCATTTCTAAACTTTTCAAAGCATCAACCCCTTCATACGATGTTTTACTAAAATACTATTTCGTCAACCCTTGGGGCGGTGGGATTCAACCCCTCCTTCTCCGCCGCGGTGGACATATAAATTACATTAGATTATATAGATATCTTTCAATTATATCTAATTAGATGTATCTAACTAGCTATATTATAATCTAAAACTTTCGATTTGTAAACACCCTGGTTACAAGTGATTAAAATTTCTGTACATTATGAAAATTTTGTACAAAAACATGCTTATTTTATAAACACTTTTTTATAGTAAATTGCAATGTGAAATTGAACACTTT
>NZ_HF986252.1:0-1223 GCF_000431435.1 Veillonella sp. CAG:933 | reverse complement strand
GAATAGAGTTCTATAATTCAACAAGTTTGTCATTTTTTAAAAGGGAGAAATAAATCTCCCTTACCTGATTATGGATAGATCTGTAAGAAGTGATCTATATAACCGGGTTTTGTTGCAATATATACCCTATATCCTCCACCTAATTTAAATAGGTCAAAGTCTTTTTTGGGTATTTGCATAGCAACAGTTTCTACATCTTGTTTCCAATTAGTATCGAATAATCGATATAATTGATTATGAAGATTGTCCATGTATGAATACATGCACTGTTGCTTGGATGCGATAGCAGTATTGATTACTACACCGTATCCTTTACTTAATTTATAAGCTAACTTAATTGCATCAAGCCAACTTAAATTAAGCTCTTTTTTAAGAGTCACAATTCTCTTATATAGAGATATACTACGACTCTTTTTTTTCTGAATTATTATTCTTATCATATTATTAAGTATTAATGATTCAGATTTAAAGACATTAGCTTCGGTAGCCGTTGGCATTCGTTCAGCCCGGCAATTTAAACCTACTAGACCCTAGAACCGCTAACTTGTGTATTAATCAGAATGCGTATGAAGTAGTGTAGTTAGTCTCGATGAGGTTGTCTTTATTCTAGGGAATTGTATGCGTATTTCACAATAGGCATACAACAGTTCTGTCGTGACTTCGTTGTTTTTAGAAGGCTATAATAATTGTTTATAAAAATCTTTTAAATGACACACACGTGTTTCACAACAGATATGTGTCTTACATTTTAACCAAAAGAATGTTGTTACTTTAATTCTTTTCTAACATCATCTAAAATACCATGAAAAACACTAACATTTACTTTATCCTTAAATTCAATATATGCAAATAATATCACACATATTGGATATAGGATGGGATCGTCTAATAGTATTAATAATACTATCATATAGAGAAGTACTCTTAATACTAACCAAATGAATGATATTACCTTTTTCATATATTGAATAATTTAATAGACTCTGCATTTACTTAGGCTTGTCACTAACCATGGCTGCATTATATTAAATTAAAAAGGAAGTTGTGTATCACTTCATACACTGGGTGGTTTGTTATTCATGTTTAATAACTTTAACACCAAAATAGACACCAATTAAAGTTGGTATTATGTACAGTAATATATTAGTTACTGCATAACGTGGTTGACTTATTGTTATTACTATATAAAATAATAATACCAATAGTAATATACCAAATAAGAT
>NZ_HF986251.1:0-2801 GCF_000431435.1 Veillonella sp. CAG:933 | reverse complement strand
GGTTTCGGTATCGTAGGTGCTACCGATGGCATGGTTGAAAGTAAAGTGTCCGGTCAGGATTTGGTAGTAGATTTAACCGCTGCTACGAAAGAAAAAATTAACAACGCAGCCGGTATAGATTTAGGCAACTTAGATGACAAAGGCAAAACAGTTATTAAAGAAGTTGTTCAAGAATCCGTTGATGTAGCAGGCGGCAATAACATCGAAGTGGCTAACGCTACAAATGAAGCCGGTGTTAAAACATTCACTGTTAACATGAAGAACAATGTTGATTTAGGTGCTAATGGATCCATTAAAGCCGGTAACACTACATTAGATGCTAGTGGTTTAACAGCCGGAGCAACTAAAGTCGGTGCTGATGGCGTTAGTGTTGGTTCGACTGCAGTTACTGCTGACGGCGTGAGCGTTGGTGATGCAGCGTTAACAGCTGATGGGTTAGCAATTGTTGGTGGTCCATCCGTAACTAAAGATGGTATCGACGCAGGCGGTAAAGTAGTTGGCAACCTTGGTGAAGGTGCTGTGGCAGCTGGTTCGACTGATGCTGTAACCGGTGGTCAATTATTTGGCGTGCAAAAAGATCTCAATGATTCCATTAAAGGCGCTCAAGATACGGCTAATTCCGCTCTTCAGACTGTAAGTGTTAAAGACGGTGCAGGCAATGTACTTACCGTGAATAAAGATAATGCCGGTTTCGGTATCGTAGGTGCTACCGATGGTATGGTTGAAAGTAAAGTGTCCGGTCAGGACTTAGTAGTAGACTTAACAGCTGCTACAAAAGAAAAAATCAACAACGCAGCCGGTAAAGACTTAGGTAATTTGGACGACAAAGGCAAAACCGTTATTAAAGAAGTTGTTCAAAATGCAGTTGATGTAAAAGGCGGTACTAATATTAATGTAGATGCAGCTAATGTTAATGATGTTAAGACATTTACTGTTAACTTGGATAAAAACTTAGATTTGGGCGGTGAAGGGTCCATCACTTTAGGCGACACCATTATCAAATCCGGTGACGTACATGTTGGTGGTACAACCATTAATAACGGCGGCGTAACTTTGAACTCTAACGGCGAATTTAAAGTTGGTGACACTGTAATTAACGGCAGCACAATTAATGTTGGCGGTACGACCCTCAACCAAGGTGGTTTGTCAATTAAAAACGGTCCTACTATTAACGTTGGCGGTATCAACATGGGCGGTACTAAGATTACCAACGTAGCTAATGCCACTGAAGAAGGCGACGTAGTAACTTACAACCAGTTACAAGAAGTGAAAAACATTGCCACTGAAGGTTCCGAATTGGCTAATAGTGCACTTCAAACTGTAGCCGTTAAAGGTAATGACGGTCAAACGATTACTATCAGCAAAGGCCAGGCAAACCTTGGTATCGTAGGTGCTACCGATGGTATGGTTGAAAGCAAAGTATCCGGCCAAGACTTGGTAGTAGACTTAACAGCCGCTACTAAAGAAAAAATCAACAACGCAGCCGGTAAAGACTTAGGCAACTTGGATGACAAAGGCAAAACGGTTATTAAAGAAGTTATTCAAGAATCCGTTGATGTAGACGGCGGCAACAACATTGAAGTAGCTAAAGCTACAAATGAAGCCGGTGTTAAAACATTCACCGTTAACATGAAGAACAACGTTGACTTAGGTGCTAACGGCTCCATTAAAGCCGGTGCAACTAAAGTCGGTGCTGACGGTGTAAGTGTTGGTGATGCAGCGTTAACTACTGACGGCTTAGCCATCGTTGGTGGTCCATCTGTAACTAAAGACGGCATCAACGCGGGCGGTAAAGTGGTATCTAACCTTGGTGAAGGCTCCGTAGCTGAAGGTTCCAAAGATGCTGTAACCGGTGGCCAGCTATTCGCAGTTAAAACTGATGTTGATGGCGTAAAAGGCCGTGTAGATACAATCAATAATAACCTTGAAAAAGTTACTAATAATTTAGAAAAAGTTACTGAAACAGCCGGCAGTGCGCTTCAGACTGTAACTGTAACAGATACTAAAGGCCAAACCCTTGTTGTTGATAAAGATCACGCAGGCTTCGGTATTAAAGGTGCTACCGATGGTATGGTTACAAGCGAAGTGTCCGGTCAAGACTTGGTAGTAGACTTAACAGCAGCAACTAAAGAAAAAATTAACAATGCAGCCGGTAAAGATTTAGGCAACTTGGATGATAAAGGCAAAACCGTTATTAAAGAAGTTGTTCAAAATGCAGTTGATGTAAAAGGCGGTACTAATATTAATGTAGATACAGCCGATGTTAATGATGTTAAGACATTTACTGTTAACTTGAACAAAAACGTAGATCTTGGTGCTGACGGCTCCATTTCCTTAGGTGGCACAACTATTAACCAAGGCGGTTTAACGATTAATAATGGTCCATCCGTTACTGTTGACGGTATCAATGCCAATAACACTAAGATTACTAACGTAGTAGACGGTTCGAAAGCTGGCGATGTAGTAACTTACAACCAATTATTAGAAGTTCGTAAGATTGCTGAAAATAGTTCCGGTATCAGTGGCTCAGCTCTCCAGTCTGTAAGCGTTAAAGATACCGAAGGTAACACGATTGTACTTAGCAAAGATAATTCAAGCTTAGGTATCGTAGGTGCTACTGATGGCATGGTTGAAAGCAAAGTTAATGGTAATGACTTGGTAGTAGATTTAACAGCGGCAACTAAAGAAAAAATCAACAATGCAGCCGGTAAAGATTTAGGCAATTTGGATGACAAAGGCAAAGAAGTCATCAAAGAAGTTGTTCAGAAGTCCGTTGACGTAAAAGGTGGTACAAACATCGA
>NZ_HF986250.1:0-2092 GCF_000431435.1 Veillonella sp. CAG:933 | reverse complement strand
CCAATCTAATAGTTGGTGAAAAAACATTCAATATAGGCAATTTATCTACTCAGGATAAAAAAGACATAGTTGAAGCTTTAATGGGATTCCATTGGCGTGTAGCTAGAAAGAATTTCTTCAGCCCAATAAAAGAAGCATTACCTTCTGTATATGATTATTTTAACAATAATTCTATTGATTTGCTTGATATCATTCCAGGTATATCTCTTACTAAGGATGATTTCATTTCTTCTACCCCAGTTTATACTATGGGTGTGTTAGAAAAAGCTGGTATAATAAGAAGTGACTTAGATGATCAACTATTTAAAGATTCTTTCGCATATGCTGAAGACATTCAGAAAGTACCAAGAAAGATCAACAATACTGAAATAAAAGAAGCTGCTGAAAATAAAGCTAGTTCATTGCCAAATATTCCTAGTATCCCAGAACCACAGGCAGATATTACTAAAGATGTTACGACTTCTGAAGTTACAACTAAAGATGATTCTTACATAAAGGAAATAACTAATGATGGAGAAATAGATCCTTTGAGTTTGGGAATTGATGAAGATTTTGATGTACCTTTTCGTAAAGTTGCAGGAAATATATCAGAAGTAGTAACTCCAGAGGAAATTCAATGGTTTAGAAATAAATTAGGATTACCAGAAGATTCTTTACATATTGTTGAAGATGCTATTGCACTTGGTGGGAATGAGTATGCTATGGGTCTTGTTAGAAAAGATTCTACTATACTGTGGAAAGGTGCAGAACGTGGTACATTGTATCATGAAGCATTCCATAGAGTATCATTATTAACTATTTCTCCAAAGGAAAGAAAGAAAATTTATGAATTCTATAGAAATAGAACTGGTTTTGTTGGAAGTGATAAACAAGTAGAAGAAGCTTTAGCAGAAGACTTTAGGCAGTATATGCTGAATAAAGTAGATCCTGAATTAAATCTTCTTAAAAGAGCTTGGAAAGCTATTAAGAATTTCATAAGTAAATGGGTTTGGAGAACCGATACTAGTATTGATAATATTTTTAATAGAATCGATTCTGGTTATTACAATAGATCCAAACAAGATTCGGCTGCTGTAAATGAATTTCTTGCTGCATATAAAGGTGCAGGTGCTCCATTTAAAATAAGAAATCACAAATTTAAAAACATTACTAACACACAATTCAAAGAAACTGTAAATTCACTTGTAGGTGCTTTATTTACATTAAATAACATAAGACTACGTGATGATTTGCAAAATCTTAATTATGGAGTGTTAAAAGCTGCATTAAAACCAGATATAACAGCCAAATTAGTTGAAAAAGGAACTATTACTAAGGAACAAGGAGAAGTTAGAGATGAAATCTACAATACGTTCGATACTGTATTTAAACCTGAAATCATAAATAAATTAAATGAGTATCAAATAAGAGCAGTAGATAAACAAGAAAACATTGATGCAGAAATTGATGAAAAAGCAGTTGGTAATAGCGTAGGAGATCAAATGGCTAACTACATTCAAGAACAACTGTCTGTTTCAGTTAAAGATAATGCTCTTGCATCTATAAAAATTTTCATTGCGACAATGCCTAGAACAGAATTTGTCATGAAACAAAAAACAAATCCTGATGGCACTGTGACTCAAGTACAAGGTGTTGCTGCAATAAAGAGTCCTGTTACAGGCTTACCTCTAATGGTTGACTTTGATAAATCTTGGAATACAATTATTAATGAAATTCACTCTGAAAACACATTCAAAGGAATGATGAACAAGAGTGCAAAACTTGCTAAAGTAACACCATTATTTAAAACTTTGTATAATGAATTATACAAGATTACGAATGAATATGTACAAAAGAAAGGTATTCAAGAGGATGAAGCTCAAAAAATAGCAAGAGAGAATTTACAAACTCAGTTTAGAAATACATTCCGTAAAGCTAGACACAAGTTAGTTGGTATTTTATCAGAAAAAGTTGAAGATGAAAACGGTAATGAACAAACTAACTTGTATGTTAAAGATGAGAATGCAAATAAAGTATCTAAAAATATATTAGAGGGTTGGAATTACAATTTAATAACAAACAGTGGTGTATTAGATACTTCTGATAACTTATT
>NZ_HF986249.1:0-878 GCF_000431435.1 Veillonella sp. CAG:933 | reverse complement strand
GATTCGTAGCACCTTATAGCACCCTCTATTAAATATCTAATCTCCTTCATAACTACACTTCCCCTATATTCTTTCATATAGGTGTTTCAGCACTAATGTAGTGAACACTGAGATAGCAAATTTATTTAACCTATCCAAATTAATTAAAGTGGATTCAGTAAGGTAGCTTTGGACACTACCCGGAACTTAGTCAGTTCTTTGTTGAGTAATTCTATCACCCTTTGTAATAGTTGCAGTTGCTGTTTAAAGTCCCTTCTTGATTTCAGGATTGGTTTCCTCCACGGA
This sequence comes from Veillonella sp. CAG:933, assembly GCF_000431435.1. Classification (NCBI taxonomy): domain Bacteria; kingdom Bacillati; phylum Bacillota; class Negativicutes; order Veillonellales; family Veillonellaceae; genus Veillonella; species Veillonella sp. CAG:933. The sequence goes on along the minus strand of NZ_HF986249.1, from coordinate 593 downwards.
CTTCTAATGAAGTTTACTATTGTCTTTACTCTAAGACTTAATAATTGCATTGTCACCTACAATTATTAATAGCTGCTGAAGCAGACTCCATATATCGTTTATCTTCTACGTTTCCCTACTTTATCGGTAAGCGTATCGAAGTGTCTTCTCTTAGTATATTCGCCAGACGGTTCTCAATATCTATAGAATGGATTGATATCTACACTATTCCATTTTCTTATTAACTTTTCTAGAGTAAAAGGATATACTCATTAATAAGTTATCATATTACCTTTTGAATTGCGTGTTAGCGCTATCATATTCTCATATCCTGTTTTCCTTGTCTATATTATGCGATTCGTTGATCAGACTTGTCCAAACATAATATACGCTGTCTTATTGCTTTTTAAGTGTACAGCTACAATACCACTCTCCTTCTTCTTACTACGGGTAAGGAGTCGTTTGACCCGACAGCTTTTATCTTTAACTGTTATATTATACACCATGCAAAAAGTAAACACATTATAAAGAAGATAATTAAGCCTACAAATGCTAATTTATCTAATGTATTATTATTTGCTTTCATCTCTCTACGCTTTTAGGAATCTGAACAT
>NZ_HF986248.1:0-794 GCF_000431435.1 Veillonella sp. CAG:933 | reverse complement strand
CAGTTAGAGAATATGAAATCTCCTATGGATCGTATAGATCTAGAAAAAGTTATATTTCCTTTTATAAAGTTTAATACTCCAGTACTTCAGAAAGCATTGCAAGATATGAAAAATCAACACAATGTGTCTCCAGGTAGAAAAGGTTATATTAATACTTTTATATTTGGTGGAATGGAAGTAACTATTGGAGTCGGAGGTATACATGGTGACAATGGTTGCTGTTCAATTAAATGTAATGAAGATGAATTATTATTAGATTCTGATGTTAATTCACTATACCCAAGTTTAATTGCAGTATATGAACTATATCCACCCAAATTAAAATCCATTCTTAAAGAGGTATATCCTGAAATTATTCAGGAAAGACTAGAATTTAAGAGAACAAAACAAAAAAATAAAAATGAAACGTATAAGTATATGCTTAATGGAGTAACTGGGAAAATGCAACAAGAAGTATCTTGGTTATATGCACCATTTTCTATTATGCAAGTACGAATTAACGGTCAATTGCTACTTTTAATGCTTGCTGAGAGACTTTTAGATCTAGGATGTAAGTTATATCAGATTAATACTGATGGTATCTTATATAAGATAAAAAAGGACAAATATGATAAATTACAACAAGTACTAAAAGAATGGGAAGAGCTTACTAAGCTTACTCTAGAAACAGAACAATTTACTTCATTTTATCAGTTAGCAATAAATGATTATTTTGGAGTAGAATCTGATGGAAATATTAAGAAGAAAGGATTCTTTCTGACTGATATTGAATTAGGAAGAGGATTACAACCTAA
>NZ_HF986247.1:0-1145 GCF_000431435.1 Veillonella sp. CAG:933 | reverse complement strand
ATTGAAGAAATGGTATCTGAATTGTCCGGAGTAACAAAGCAAAGACAAGGATCTATTTCTAGTAATGAGCTAGTGGGTAATGTAGAAAGATCTGTAGTTCAATCTGCTCATATTACTGAGCCATGGTTTTGGTTACATAATCAAATTAAAACACATGTATTATCAATGTTATTAGATAGTGCCAAGTTTGCATGGAAGGATGATAAAAAGTATTTAAATTATATATTTGATGAGGGTACTAGAACATTCTTGCAAATGGATGACAATTGGTCATATGAAGACTTTGATATTTTTGTAACTGACAGTACCAAAGAAAGTCAAGCCATTGAACAACTTAAGAGTCTTGTACAACCAGCTATGCAGAATGGTGCATCATTGTTAGATGCTGCTGAAATATTTACTAGTGACAATCTGAGTGTAATTAAATCCAAATTACAAGATATAGAAAACAACAGATTGGAGCAACAACAAGCAATGCAAGAGCAAGAAAATCAACAACAGCAGCAGCTTATTGAAATGCAAAATCAAGTTAAGGAAGAAGAGCTTATGCTTAAAGAAGCTGAACTTGATCTTACTAAATATAAGATTGATCAAGACAATGCTACTAAGATTACTGTAGCTCAATTAAATGCATACAGAGGATCTGAAAATATGGATCAAGATATGAATGGCATACCTGATCCTATTGAGATTGGTAATCAAGAAATAGCTAGACAAAAAGCTGTGTCTGATGCTATGAGCAAACAAATGGATTTAGCAAACAAGGCTAGAGCTGAAGAAAATAAGAAAGAACTTGAAAAGCGTAAAATTGCTGCACAAGAAAAAGCTGACAAATTAAAGGCCACCATCGAGAAAGAGAAAATAGCTCTTGAGAATAGAAAATTACAAGAAGCTAAAAGATTGCAGAAGATGAAAGATGATGCAGCTTATAAGAGAGAACAATTAAAAGCAAAGACTGCTTTAAAAAATAAAGTAGTTGGTGAATCTAAATCTAAAAAATAGGAGGACTAATTATGGCATGTAAAGGAGGCTCTAAAAAGGGCGGAAAAGGTAAACCAGGTAAGACAGGTAAGTAAATATTACTAGTATGAAATGGAAAGATTTATCTCTTAAAGAGAGAAAACAAATATACGATAGTGTCAGGG
>NZ_HF986246.1:0-7171 GCF_000431435.1 Veillonella sp. CAG:933 | reverse complement strand
AAAATTGTGTCCAATTTTTGGGGTGCAGTTCATTACCTTTAGTTGCTTTTTTGCTTTATTGATTAAGTTACTTGACTTAAAATCAGATGGTTACTTAACCGAGTTCTTATATTGTTACTTAACTGGATTTCTTATTGCCCACCTAGGCAATTCTATTTTTGCCCACTTAGGCAACTTATTTTCTAAACACCGTAAATTTATCCAAAGCTTTTACTTCTTGCCATTGTCCCGGCATATCGGCTTTAAATTCTTTTAAACGGCGATTATCTACGATGGCAACAACATGATCACGTGTTGCCACGGTTTCTTCCGCAATGAACGGCATTACGTTTTTCGTATTCCAATTCATAGCCGATGGTTCAAGGCCCGGAATAGCAGCTGCTTTTTCAACACGATAAATCAACTGATTACTGTAGAATCCGGCGGACGTCTGATAACGCCCATAACTTACAACCATATCCCCCCGTTTAACCGTTTGTGCCACCACGTTGCCTACAGCTTTAGAAGAATAAGCGTTGCAATACGGCGTCGCTACGGCAAAGGTAAGCACGGAATACAATATGAGATTGGCAATCACGGTGTATTTCACCAGTTTCAAATGATTTACCATGACACGAGCCGCCAAAATAGCAATCGGCAATAAATACGGGAATGTATAGGTCGTGTATTTAGTAGCCATCAATTGATAGAACACAGCAATTGTAAAAGCCCAAATCAGTAAGAATACCGTAGTTTGGTCAAACTGCATCATAGCACGCAGGATTACTCGCCAAGTTGGGGTGCCATCTCTATTACCTTTAATAGCATCTTTCATAGCCGGTTGTGCGTGAATAATAGCGCCGGACGCACTTACGGATCCAATATTCATAACCAATGAGCCAAGATGATTATCATCATGGCCATCAAGTGAATCGGTGCCTTGCCCCAAGCTTATGCCGGTACTTGAAGTGGCTGCTATTTGCAAACGCTCACGCTGCGCCTGAAAACGACGTTTAAATAAATACGGTAAGGTAAATACCCACGGGAAGAATCCGATAATAAACATGCCCAAATAGTAATACCACACATTATCCCGCGGATGTTCCGAAACGGTAGCACGCAATACATTATGAACACCCAAGAAGGTGTCGATAAAATCCATGCCGTGCACGCTGTACATGTAGTAGTACCAAGGGCCGGCAGTTAGAACAAATATAGCAATCCCGCCAAGCCATTTCATATGAAGCAGCTCTTTGTAATCGCGCTGTGAAACGAGGAATAATACTACGATGAGACCTGGTAACAACAAGCCTATAGGACCTTTTGTCAAAACAGCCATTCCTGCAAAGAAATACGCTCCGTAATAGTAATTACGCTTTTTAAAATAATAGCCCAAATAGAAGAAAATAAGCGCCGCGTTGAAGAACACAAATAAGGTCATATCGGTAATTACAGTTTTAGAAATGAGACAATATTCTAACGATGTGCCCAAAATAACCGTAGCTACAAGCGCTGTCAGGCGGTTAAAGAGTTTTTGTGTGAACCAATAGGTCATGAGTAGACCGCTAATGCCGAATAGAGCCGGAAAAAAACGAGCTGCCCATTCGTTAATACCAAAGAGTTTAAAGGCGGCGATGACTTCCCAATAAAAGAAAATCGGTTTGTCATACCAATAATTACCGTAAATCTGAGGCGACAAATAATTGCCGGCCTGCAGCATTTCCTTCGCCGTTAAAGCGTAGTTTGATTCTACCGGATCCGTGATGGCAATGCCCCAATTGCCCAGAAAAAACAGATACACACCTAACAGTAGAATCCAGCCGAGATATTTTTTTGACTCACTCATGATGGGCACTCTCCTCAATCTGCTTATAAGATAATTCATAATCTGAAACTGAATTTTTAACTATTATGGGACGGCGCTGTGCATATTTTTTGTCAAGAAAACGCCAACCGTATACACTGGCCATACCGATAACCACTCCAAATATACCTCCCGCAATGACATCTGATGGATAGTGCACATATAAATAGATTCTTGAAAAACTGATAAGTAAGGCTACGCCTAAGGCCACATAACGGCCCGGAATCTTATTCATAAATAAAATTATAACTGCGGCTAAAGCTGACCAAGCATGACCTGACGGGAATGAATAATCCCAGGGTTCATGGATTAACAGTTGCACCGCCGGTTGCAGTTCAAACGGTCTAAGCCGTGCCACCATCGGCTTAACGCCCAAGTTCAAGAGAACAAAGCCTATGAGCATGGCCGTCATCATCATGTAACCTACTTTTCGGTATTTTTTTTGAAACATAAAGAATATGCCAAGAGCAATCCAGATTGCCCCGCCATTACCCAAATCAGTGGCTTCTTCCATGAAAATATCAAGCCAATGTGCATGCCCATATAACCATATATAATTTAAAATCGAAAAATCATACTGTTGTATGAGACTAAAAACTTGTTCCATCAATGTTAAAAACTCCTTTATTCCAATTTACACTCTCAGTATACAAAAGGGTTTTAAACAAGATTTACACCAAATATAAACAAAATTTAAACTTTTATTTCAAATTAATAAACCAAGTTTTTTCAATAAAAAAATAGCTGCCGGACGGGATTTTTCCCATCTGACAGCTATAATGCTTACCTTATATTCTATTTACTTTGTATTGCTCTTTGACATGCTATTGTCTCCGGCAATACTTTATCGAATGCTACATTTTAAACCAATACCCGTACTGCATTTTAACGCCACACTCGTACTACATTTTAAACCGATACCCGGCGCCCCACACGGTTTCAATGTAGCGCGGATTACTCGGATCATCTTCGATTTTTTCACGTAAACGATTGATATGAACAGCTACGGTTGCCACATCGCCAATGGCTTCGAGGCCCCAAATGCGCTCGTACAAGGTTTCTTTATCAAATACCAAATCACCGTTGCGGACTAAGAATAAAAGCAATTCATATTCTTTATTTTTCAAATTTACTTCTTTATTATGCACAAAGACGCGATGTGAGCCCGGCTGAATGAGTAAATGGCCCACCTGAATGTCCGCTTCCCCTTTGTTGCTCGTCGAGTCTTTACGCAAACGCTCATATTGCGCAATATTTGCCTTAACACGCGCTACCAAAATACTTGGGGAAAACGGTTTTTCAATGTAATCATCGGCACCCAGGCCTAGCCCGTGAATCTTATCTATATCTTCCTGCTTAGCCGTTACCATAAGAATCGGAATATCCAGTGTTTCTCTTAATTTCTTTAAAATACTAAAACCGTCAACGGTCGGCAACATGACATCAAGCAATATTAAATCAAAAGGTTCATTTAAGGCGAGTTCCAGCCCTTTGCCGCCGTCATTGGCGATGGTTACTTCAGCTCTAAATAGTCTCGCTCAATTTCAGCAATTGCTTGATCGTCTTCAATTATTAAAATTCGTTTCGCCACTGCATTAACCTCCGTATTTCGGGAACTTCATGATTATACGCAAACCACCGTCATCAGCGTTTTCAGCTTCAATGGTACCACCCATTTGCTGCACCATCTTTTTAACAATCGCAAGACCGAGCCCGCTCCCCTTATGAGGATTACTGCGCGCCGCATCACTGCGATAAAACACATCAAAGAGCCGTTCCAAACTGCTTTCATTCACTCCGGGGCCGTCATCCACTAAAATCAGCGCAACCATAGCTTCCTGAGTCTGACAGGAAATATATAAGTTACCGGTTTCATTCACTTTATATTTTACACTGTTATCGGCAATATTGGCTATGATATTGCGAATTTGAAACGGGTCAGCCCAAATCAAAGAATCGTGCTCAATCATTTCACGATGCAGAATTAAGCCCTTATTCTTATACGCTTCCCCTTCATTACGAATAAACAGTTCCAAATGCGCACCCAGGTCCATTTTTTCAGGATAGCTAGGATATTCTTCCAAATCCATTTTTGAAAACGTAAAGAGATTACTGATCATGTGCTCCATTTCATCCGCCTTTGTCTGAATCATACGCACATATTTTGCCTGTAATTCCGGCGTCGTCGCAATGCCGTCCTCCAAACCTTCCGCATAGGCCTTAATCGACGTTAACGGGAACCGTAAATCATGAGAAATTCCGGCTAATAACTCTTTACGATTTTGTTCCTGCTTTTGAATCAACGTTACCGACTCTTCCAAACGACGGGCCATATCGTTAAAATCTTCACAAATTGGTGCAAATTCGTCTTTACCGTCATAGGTAAGCTTAATTTTTAAATTGCCATCGCGAATTTGACGAACCCCCGATGCCAATAAATCTAAAGCACTGCGAATACGCTGAAACACAAAACGTGTTAAGAATTTATTCGCTACAATAATGCCTATGATAAACATAATGAAGATAAATATGAGCGACCATTTAACCGTGTTTTTAGCCGGCCAGGTTCGTATCTTGATTTCTGAACCATAAATATAGACTCGATAATCACCTGCCTTAGTCACCACATTTCGTGTTGCTACGGCATGACTACCGTTTGAAATGATACCGTCACCATTTAATTGATCTGCTGCATCTTCCAGCTTAAGGGCTTCCGCGTCCGGTGCATCGCCCCAAGTCCATAATTCACCGGTCGGGCTTGCCACACGCACTGTATAGCCGGTTACTTGACGCAGTGCCGCCGATACATCCGAAATCTTCGGATCGCGACCGGCCGCTGCCGTTTCCTGCAGCTTACCTTCCACCTGTGTCAGCATAAAGGTTCCGGTCCGCTCAAAATCTTCCAAATCACGGACCCCGATGTTATTCCGTTGCACGCTTGGAATCCAAATGGCTGCCAAGCTGACAAATACAATAAGTAACGCCACTATCGATGGAATGGCAATCATCAAAATATTGGAAATTACCAGGCGCTTTTTTATTAACATGCCTTACTTTGCCTCCCCCTGTCCTTCTATAATAGGATCTGTTTCCGGTTCCAATAATCGTTTATAAAAATAATCCATGGCAAATGCGCCGATTGGCGATGTGATTAAAATCGCCATGGCCGATGCGGCCAACACTAAAGGACCGCTATCAAGCCCCAAAGCCAGCGGAATACCGCCGATGGCTGCCTGCACAGTGGCTTTAGGGGCAAAGGAAATGGCACAGTAAATGCGCTCCTTCATATTGAGCTTCGTTTTTAACAAAGACACGCCTACACCCAAAGCACGCCCCATAGAACCTAAGGCGATAACGCCAATCAAAATGCCGCTCATGCTGAGCATATAGGTCGTATCGATAGCCGCTCCTACAAGCACGAATAGGATGATTTCAATAGGAATCCATAGTTGATTAATTTGTCGATTAAGAGCCTGCCCCAAATCATAAGACACCTGTCCTTTGACCACACTGGACATAATCATAACCGCCAAAAGACCTGAAACGGCCGCATACGGCTTGAACCAATTACTGATCGCCACCATCACAAACGATGCGGCAATCAAAATCGTCAGCAATAATGTCACTGTACCGGGCAATAATTGATCGCCTTTATTCATTCGTTTGGCAATATACGACAGTATAAAGCCACCTATAAAGCCCAGCACAATGCCACTAAACAATGCTACCGGAACCTGAGCGGCAATGGCCAAGGCACTCATGCCTTCCGGTGTAGCCACATGGGCCTCCACGAGCGCTAGTACTAATGAAAAAATAACCACGACTACAATATCTTCTAATGACGAAGCTACCATGATGAGTTGCGGAATCTTCTTTTTCGTCCCATAACGTAATTCAATGAGATGAATCATGCGAAAAACCACAACGGCCGGCGACACGGCACAAACGGCAGTCGCCAAAAGTAAAGCTTCCAGGCCATGGAGGCCAAATACATAAAGGCCTAAATACGTAAGTATTGTCAACTCTATTAACATTGGTACTGTCGACATCATCAGAAGTGGCCGTCCAAGACTCCAAATATCTCGCAAATTAATAGCAAGGCCTGCCTTTACAAGGATAACTATAAGAGCTAACTGCCGCAAATCAGGTGAAATGGTAAGCATGGTCGAATCGAGCCAATTGCCCCCCTGCGGTCCCAAAAGCATACCGGCCAACATAAGCCCGATAATGGTCGGCAGTTGTATTTTGCGACACACCGCAGCTAAAGCGGCGCCACCTAATATGACAAATCCTAATGATGTTAACATACTTTAAAAACCTCCTATGACACAAGCCGTCATCAGCGATTCCATTCACTCGGTTCAAGACTCGCTTCCAAACTTGGGTCCACATCCGTTGCCGGATTATATTTTCTGATTACTTTCTTAATTTTATGTAGCGGGTATGAGCCCTATCAGGTTGATGATACTATATTTACTGTCCTACATATGCGACATGGACACCATCAAAATGCCGTCGCCCACCTTCACGTGTACTGTATCATGCCACACATTACTTACACCTACCGGCTTTGTATTGTACAAAGTCGCATTTTTCAACGCATACTTAGCTCCCGTAATCGTCACATTATGACATTCGTCAGATAAAGCGAGTACCGACAAGGAGTAGTCCATCCGCGGTTCTAAGGTAATGTCGCCATGGCTAAACAGATAACTATCCGTATCGTGGCTCACCATGCGCACGACGGCCCCTTGTGACACAGCATACATGGCTGCCTGTACATTCCCCATTAAATGGTCAAAACGACCGCCAAAGGCACAATATAGAGTTAAGTCTTTATAATCATGTTCTAAGGCATAACGAATCGCTGCCAATGTGTCCGTATCATCTTTCATAGTCGGTAAATCAAGTATTTCAATACCCGGCGTGATTTTCCCGTGATAAGAATCAAAATCACCTACCACCAAGTCCGGTTCCAAATCGTATTCACGGATATAGGCATACCCTTTATCACAAGCTATCACAAAATCAGCTGTATCGATACCATCTAAAGGTGAAAAAATTCCACCCAGTACTATTGCACAATGTTTTCTCATAGTCGCTCCCGTCCTATTACAGTATAATATATGATTAACTATACACCATATGAGAGGATAAAGGAACAGCAAAGAAACACATAAGCCGAAACTGTTTCTTATACGTAAACTATGCCCACATGTTATACCTAAAATAAATCTCCCCATAGAGTATGAAAAAAGAGCTCCTTTACAGGAGCTCTTGCAAATATTAATTACAATGCTAAATTGCAATATCAAATTGAACACTTTG
>NZ_HF986245.1:0-738 GCF_000431435.1 Veillonella sp. CAG:933 | reverse complement strand
AGCCTAGAATAGCTAACTTTTCATCATATTCATTTCGCTTGTCACGCAAGGCTAAACAGGATTCAAAAGCTCTTTGCAATGGATGTTTTCGTTTACCGGTACCGTGTACAAACTCAATTTGCTTTTCGCGTATGGATTGCTCCAGCAAAACCAATAGTTCATCTTCAGTCATATCTGAGACGTCTATGTCCAAAAGATTTTGTATTTCATATTGAAGAACTAACAATTTATCCGGTAACTTAGCATAGTGCTTAAGAATTGCCTTTTTCCACACAAAGGTGTATTTATTTGCATAGGCTTCCCATTTAGTTCCGTCGATGAATACTTCAGAAAAATCTAAGCTGTCAAATTCACTTAATGCTTGAATAAATTGAGATAACAAATCTCTAAGTACATCAACAGTTAAGCGTTGAAAGAATCGATGAAATACCATATGAGACGGAGTCGGATAGCCCTGTAAGAGCCACATGTAATGGATATTTTTAGTGCATTGCTCAGCAATTTTGCGAACAGATACAATGCCTTCGGTCATAGCTAACACATAGACTTTAAACAAAAGATGGGGAGGTACTAAAGATTTTCTTCCTTTTGAAGAATATAAATGCTGCAACCTTGTATAGTCCAGTTCCTCCAATACAGCATCCAGTAATCTCACCGGTTCTTTTGGTCCGATCTGAAAGCCATAATCCAATGATAAAACTACTTGGCGAAAGCCAGAAAGTTTAGTATAATTGCCTT
>NZ_HF986244.1:0-1602 GCF_000431435.1 Veillonella sp. CAG:933 | reverse complement strand
TCCAGTAGAAGATACAATTAAATCATGTAGAGATATACGTAAATTCTTACAAGCTGAGAAGACTGGTAAACAGTGGACAGTTGAGTATAATGAACAAATTCAACAGAGAACTAATCGATTTTACGTTAGTAATAGTGGATATTACTTATGGAAATGGAAATTAGATGAAACTGGAAAAAGATCATATCATAATATGCTAAAAGGTCATGGAGTAAAACTTCATAATCGATTATATTCTGATGAAGATCTTCAATGGAAATATTCTCAAGGAGAGACATTCCAGAGTATATATGATGTTGATTATCAATATTATATTACTCAATGTGTTAAAGTGATTGAACAATTAAAACCTAGACAGTTAAGCTTGTTTAACTTTTAACAAAAATTGGCAGAAAATAACAAATCTTTGACAAGCTTTTAAAATTTTTAAGAGCATGATCATTGAACTAGATACAAGTCTATTAGAAATAATAGACAATATATCAATTAATCAGTTAGTATTTTTAAGTCTTGTATTAGATAAGAATCAAAAATCCCATCAAGGTATCACACCACTTATTCGCCTGGTCAGTGATAGTGAAATACAAGACTTAATCGACAGAAATCTTATTCAGAAGAAAGATGATAGTAAAAAGTTAGTGTATAAACCTACTAAGGAATTAGTAGACAAATTGACTCCTAAAGACGTACTTTTTGAGCAATTTTATACATTATATCCAATAATGGTTAGTAGACCAGATGGAACTAAAGGCTTTCTTAGAAGTAATGTTAAGAAATGTAGAGATTATTATAACAAACTAGTTAAAGGCAACCCTGATCTTCACAATAGAATCATAACCGCTTTGAATTTTGAGCTTTCCGATAAAGCAATGACTGGTAAGCTTGGTTATATGAAAACTATGTGGAAATGGCTTACTTCACATGAATGGGAATTAATTGAAGAGCAAATGAATATTAACCAACCTGAAACTACTATGTTGTATGGAACAAAATTACGTTAATCCACTACCGTTTAAACATATATCTACAGCTGCAAGTGAAGCTGTTACATATATACGAAGACGTAAAAATCATGAAATTGAACCACTTAAAAGTAGATGGAATAAATTCAATGAAATGTGTTGTGGTGGGATTGAACCTGGTTGTGTTTATACAATTGTAGGAGCATCAGGAACTGGTAAGTCTTCGTTTGTAAATACGCTTGAAACTGATTTAATTGAACTTAATTCTAACAAAGAATTGATCGTACTTTCTTTCTCATTTGAAATGCTTAGCCGTGCACAAGTAGGAAGAAAACTATCTAATAAGTTGCGTCAAACAACTACACAATTGTACTCAGCATCAGAAGATCTTTCTGATAAAGAACTTAACTTAGTTGAGGAGACTGCAGAATCTTTAAAAGATTATCCAATATATTATGTGGACGATGCAGCTACAGTACAAAAGATAGACGATACAATTACATATTTTCAAAATACGATTGCTAAGGATAAATGGTTAATAGTCATTTTAGATCATACTTTATTAGTAAATAGTGATAACTATAAAGATGAAAGAATGATTATATCTGAACTTGAAAGAGTATTTATCAAAGCAAAGAAA
>NZ_HF986243.1:0-2757 GCF_000431435.1 Veillonella sp. CAG:933 | reverse complement strand
ATGCTTCTGCAAGGTTTGTAGATGCATTCGGTTGTACTGGAGACTGTTCATCAATTTGTGGTTTATTATACTCAAAGTTATCCAGATATTGTTGATATGCCGCTTCTGCATCAGCTTCACCTTTTTGAGTTTGATAGTCTTTAACCCATTCTTGATAAGATAATGGTTCAGTTGCTTGTTGAGTTTTAACCGTTTGCTGTATATTAGCAAACATGTCTGTGTTAAATTCACCAGCTTGATTAAATGCCTTTGCTTGTAAACTAGCTTTTACCGGAGTAAGATCAGTAACCCAAGTTATTGGTTCTTCTGGCATAATTTCATAACCCTTTGGTACAACATTATTGTACTTTAAAACTGATTTACTACGACCATTTTCTATTAATACATTGCCTCTATATGCAATTCCCTTTTTATTAATTAATCGATATACTGGAGCTTCATCTTCATTAATACCTATATATTCATATAAGAATGTTGTTCTAGGATCATTGTTTCTATCTAATTTTACTTTTTTAAATGGTGGATATATAGGTTGACCATTTTGATTGAATGAAATTATAGATTGAGACTTTTTATCATATATAATGCCAGGAATTTGTACTTCTACTCCTTTCTTGTTTACTACAGTAAAACCACTATCTTCGTGAGGTAACGCCCTGTATACAGGTCTACCTTCTTCTTCAATAGTTTCTCTACTAGAATCTAATACGTAATAATCAATAGTAGGAACTACGTGGTCGTTCCACCACAAGTCTTTTATTACTTGGAATACTTTAATATCTTTAACTGCATCATCAGGATTTCGTTCTAAATCTCTAATGTAATCAAAATAACCTATTTCCTCTCTGATTGAATTAGGTACATATCTAAAGATATTATTCTTACCAAATGCATCACCAGAAGTATAGAAAGCATACAATGCAAGATCTTTTGCAAAATCTCTTATTTCCTGATAATCACTATCCCACAATTCCTCCCAAGCTCTAATGATCTCATTTTCTAAGTTATTATCACCACTCTTGTTTGGTTTGTAAGCAATAAAATCAGGACCATTTAATTCAGTTGTATCTTCCTTTGGTCTACTAAAGATGTTATTAATAAGTACATTTTCAAATGAACCATCACTACTTAATAAATCTGGATATTTGCCACTTCTTACATCAGATTTAATTCTATCCAATCTCTTAGAGATACTATTTGGACCACCTAACAAACTACTGAGCTTTATTCCATTTTCAGCTAAATACTTATTAAAGAAACCAGCTTTATACGTAGCTTCCATACTTCTGGTAATATTATTAATGTACGTATCATCACTAATTGCATAACCCTTAGTATAGAATTCTATTAATGTTCTTAAGTTTTCAAATTCTGGAGTAAGTCTAATCATTGTGTTTTGGAAGGCAATTCTAGGGAATATTAATGCATCTTGCATTTTCTTACCTAAGAATGTATTTGAGAATACCTTTATAGGATCTTCAAATACTTGTTGCTCTACCATGAATTGTTTCCATTTATCCAAGAATGCACTTTGTAAACCAAAATTATTACCAAAGCGCTTAGTATCAATTTGAGATAATGTAGTTAATTCAGACAAAGATCTTGAGAACGGATCAAGTTCTTGATAAGTCTTCATAATAAGCAACTGATTGTAGTACCAATCAAATGTTTCTTCTTTTTTCAACTGCTTTTTCAAGTAATTGACATCAAACATCTTTTCTCTTTGTTTAACACCTACACCTTTATCATTCAAAAAGTCTAAAAGCTGATCATATTTACCTTTAGATAAAGATTTTGCTTTCTCAAAATATGTATTCCAAATAGTTCTATATGCTAGACTTTCAGGATTTTTGTTTTGTGTATCTACATTATAAAAGCCAGAGTATTTGTCATATTCTATTGCAAAGTCTTTTAATATCTGTTGAGGCAAGAAATAAAATGTACTTTCGCCTTTACCAGATCTAATCAAGAAGTTAGTCATATTAAATGTTAACTTCCTTACATTCAATCGAATGATGTATGGATCTTTTGCAACGTCCACATGAGCATTGATTAATGCTGATAACCAGTCAAGGATATTGATCTTATTTCTATCATTACTCTGGATACCGTACAAATTACTTATACCATAGTCTCTTAAAATTTTATTTGGTTTAAATCTTAATTTGACCAATTGAGTAAGAACTTGATGAGCATTTGCTAATGCAAATGGACCAATACCAAATTTACCACCATTCAACTCCGCTTTAGTTCTACTCTGGAATGCTGGAGTGGCATAATACAGTTGGGATTTGCTTGTACGTTTACCTTGACCAGTTATTGTATCTACTTCTTTAAGAATAGTATCTTTTAAGTAATCGGTTACTGTATCTAGTGGTTGTCTAGCTTCTGCAAAGTTCAATGGGTTAGAAATAACTGATATATACATATCAAGAAGCATGTTTTCATTTGCTTCTTTTGAGTTTGCTTCAAAGTCAGTTTTACCATTATATCTTTCATAAACTCTACGAACTATGGTTTCATCATCTAGACCAGCTTCTCTAAGTCTATTAGTATAATCTTCTTTAGTCTCAAATTTGATTCTATTACCATTCTTATCATAATTGTACCTAGCAACAAATAACTTATCAATATCGAAGTCAGAACCAGTAAGAGATGTAAATTCATCGGGTAATGTGATAGTATCACCAATTTGCTCAGGATACAAATCTACTACTTTAAGAGCTGCAGTTGACGCTTGGCCTTGAGCAGGAATAC
>NZ_HF986242.1:0-4054 GCF_000431435.1 Veillonella sp. CAG:933 | reverse complement strand
TTTTGGATATACTTTGATAATCCCGGTGAAAAGGAGAAATTAAAGAAGATAATGGATGAACCATGTGATGATTTCGAAAAGAATCGTCTAATCCAAGAAGAGTTTGGAGTTGATTTGCTTACAGCAAGTCGAGTTATTGACACATATTATAAATCAATTAAGAAATGAAAGCAGGAGTATATATTGTTAAAGATTTATTCAGTGAACAGAAATATATTTTGTCTTTAAATGGTAAGGAACCATTTATAAGAATCACAAATAGTATTTCACTAAGTTCATTTGCTAATGGTCTTATTGAAAGAGATCATAAAATAGTTGAACAGATTTTGGAAGATCCTACTAAATTTGAATTTACTCTTCTATCTAAAGAAATTGAATCAAGTAAAATAGAAGAAAGAAACACAGAATCTAGTAGTATTCAATATACTGATGAACAATATGAAGAATTTGTAAGTATAAAGAATATTCAACCAGATGGGAATCTAAATGAAATAGCTGTTACTGCAGATATCCAAGGTAAATTACATGTTTCTTGGGAGGATGCTCAAAAGTTATTCAATAAAGTAAATATTCGGTATATAAACGAAGATAAATGGAAAAAAATAGAGATAAAATCTTCGATCAACGAGGCGAACTCTGTAATACAATAAAAGATCTTTTCAAAAATATTAGTACACATGAAAAATTTTTACCAGTATTTAGAGAAGATGAAGGTTATTGTATGGATTGGGGAATAATTGGATCAGAATATGAAAAATATTTTGGTTGGATTAAAACTCCAGATGGGAAATTTTGTTCAGTATGTCCAGATAATATGGATTGGCGTACTTGGATTGAGATAAAAGCAAAAATTAAGAAATGGATTGCTTGGATATCTCAACGTCTTTTTCATCCTAATAAGATGATAGGGAGCAAACATACTACAGACTTAGTAAGACTAAGAATTGCTGTAGCAATGTTAGACAAAATAGAATTACCTAGGATATACTCTGATGAAATATTTGATAACTTAATTCAATGTTATTGGATACGTAAATATGTATATGATACATATTATTATAGATATATATTAGGTATTCCATTTTAGTTTAGAAATAAGGAAGTGTAATAAGATTTGCCTACTTTCAGACGAGATAGCTGTGTCGTCGCAGAGGGCGTTCTAAACAAAGGATTCTAGGGGTTCGACTCCCCTAGTTTCCACTAACTAATGCTTGTTATATGAAAGAAGAAGAAAAAATCTTAATTGAACAAGCAAAACACGGTGATAATAAGGCTTTTAATCAGTTATATGAACGGTATCATAGACTGATAAGATATATTATCTTTGATATAGTCAAAGATGATGAACTTACTCAAGATCTATTGAGTAACACATTTATAAAAGCCTTTAGTAAACTCAGTTCTTATGTAAATCCTATTAGCTTCGAAGCGTGGCTTAAAACAATAGCAGTTAATACTACTATTGACCATATAAGAGCCACAAAGGATTTATGTAAGAACTTCAGCATAGATAATGAGACAAATACTATTCAGTTAGAAGAAACAGCTCCAGATCCCGAGTCAGATATGATTAAAACGGAGAATATTAAACTTCTAAGAATAGCATTATCTCGCCTAAGATCTAAGTATCGAAATTTACTCGAGTTAAGATACTATCAAGGTCTTAGTTATGATCAACTGAGTGTTAAGCTTGGAATTCCTATCGGAACTGTAAAATCCGATTTGAATAAGGCAAAACGTAGGTTGAGAGAAATTTTTCATAAACTTTCAAAAAATTAACAGAACATGACAACAATGACTTTCATTTCTATGATTGTTGCTTTAATTCTAGTGATTGTAGCAATCGCTAGAGTACAAGGTAGCCCAAAGCTAGGTATTAATTTGATATTGACCCTAGCGTTTGCGATTGTTGTTGGATTTGGCATCCAGAGTAAGACTCGTCATATCGAGCCTAAAAAGGACCAAATAGAAAAGGTCTCTGTAGTAAACCACATGCCCATACAGGCTTTGCAAATCGTTGGAGTGACACCAATGATTACTGCAACAATTGAGTCTGTAAGTAAGGCTTATATGTGGTTTATTAGAGACCAAGGAGACCAACAACAAGGAGAAAATCTTCTAGTTCATACTAGAACCAGAGCGTCACCAGATCACGAGGATTCAAGTTAGCTTACTAACTATTTTCGGGATCATTACTATTTCTATCATTAGTTATTTTAATAATTTAAAACTGTAAAGGACAGTAAACAAATCAATTGAATCATGTCTAAGAAAAATAAAATAACTCAGCAAGCTCCTGTAAAGGATACTGAAGTAAAGGATAACAAGAGTGCAAAACAAACTCAAGTAAATAATCCACAAAAACCAAAGGAAGTAAAAAAGCCTGAGGTAGAAAAAGAGGAGAGAAAACAAACTCCACCACCTGTAGATCCTACAGTAGAAACAGTTGCAACCGAAGAAGTTAAGCCGGAGCCAAAGGAAGAGATTCCTTCAAAAATCGACTTAAATAACATTAAGTTACAACCACATCAGAGAATGTCTGGCGATGGTTATGCTCGACTACTAGAAGTAGCTCAGCGACATATAGCCGGTATGAAATCTGGTGAGCCAGCAACGATTAAGATGGAGCAAGCCTTCACATATAATCTTGCTTGGGGTATGACTAAGGCTTCTATTCAGGCTCGTGAAGAAAAGCTTGAATTAGGTCTTGCAGTTCCAAATGATGATGTTATTGTTCAAGATGTTATTAATACATTTAATAATATTGGTGTTACAATGTTGCCGCATCATGTATCTGAGGATGGTAAACAAATGACCTTAGCGTTTAAGGACATTACTCCAGAAACAGAGAAAGAAGCTAAAGAGGAAATTAAACAAGAGAAAAAAGCTCCTGTAGTTCCTGAGCTAGATGCTGCTAAGTGGAAGGATGAGAATGATGCAAAGAATGGATTATCCTATATCTTATCACAGCAGAACTCCCCTTTTCCAAATCGTTTCAGCGAGGCATTGATGAAAGTACGATTATATCGACAGAATCAAGAACCAGACGAAGCAAAAAAGGAAACTTGGAACAAGATTGGATTAGGTGCATTATTCGAAGATGCTGTTACCCTGTTAGGTAATAAATCTACGGCGTTAGTACGTGGTTTATGTCAAGGAACTGTAAGTTCTTTGATCGCCGATCATAATCCGATTTTTGCTCATTCGACCGTAAAGTATAATCTTCCGGTATTAAGTGAAGAGGAGGTAGTTGATTTGATTAAGGCATTTATTCGTGTTCGTAATGCGGATTCTAAGCAACCAATCGATGATACTACAGCAGTTAAGAACGGAATCCTTGAGCCTACTCGAGATTTCTTCTTACAGGTACCGCAACTAAGTAAATTAGTTGTTAATACTGACGATCCTAAATCATATGAAGTAGGACTCGCCAAGAAGATCATGAACAAATTCTATGAAGCTTATAAGACTGAAGTTCCTAT
The DNA here is from genome assembly GCF_000431435.1 of Veillonella sp. CAG:933. Taxonomy (NCBI): domain Bacteria; kingdom Bacillati; phylum Bacillota; class Negativicutes; order Veillonellales; family Veillonellaceae; genus Veillonella; species Veillonella sp. CAG:933. The sequence continues at coordinate 572 of NZ_HF986242.1, read as the reverse complement.
GGCAGATCCGAAGTTCATGCTCAATGCAACAAATAAAATGATCGAAATTCGTAACATGTACGTAGACAAGGATGCAGCCTTCGATCTATATACAGAAAGCGAATATCCTAAGGAAACTCCGAAATCTGAGGAAACTGCAGATCCTAAGAAAGACGAGAAACCGGTGGAAGAGAAGAAGTAAATAACTATAAATCATTATCAAAATGAGTAGACATGGCAATTTACTTACATACGTGTCATTTGCTATTGTAGGTATATTATTATCCTATAATACGAACTTCTTTCAAGTAGAAGAGGTTCGGGCAGATCAAGTAAAACCACTTGACTTGCCCGCATTAAAGTTCGATCCTAAGGGCAATTTATCCTTAGAGATTGATCTTAATAAAGGTGTTTCCAATGTAAAAAGCGATATGCCGATTGCTAACATTGATGTCACCATTAATCACCCCACGAAACTCGTGGAAAAGGTAGTAGAGAAACCAGTTAAAGAAAGGAAAGAATATGAAACAAAAACTGAATATTTGGAGAAAGTAGTGATGTTTACTCTACCTACTCCTCGCTTTCACGTACCA
>NZ_HF986241.1:0-1003 GCF_000431435.1 Veillonella sp. CAG:933 | reverse complement strand
GGGGCTGTAACGAAATTGAGTTTTTTAACTCACATTTCAGTTACAGCTCCCTTTTCAATTAAAACAAGGATATTTCCAAAATCAACAATTCTGAAAATATCCTTGTTTTTTTGTTTTTTAGCGCACTTAAATAAGCCTTTAGCTTTTGGCTTTTAATTACGCAGCAGAATTAGTTTCGAACAACCGTTGACCTAATCGCTTCTTCTGTATTCGGTTATGCAGCTTCAGTAAATTGTATCCAAAAGCTAATAGTAATAAATCTTTTTCTACGTTAACTTTGCCTCGGTGCCTGAACCTGGTGTATTCAAAATCTTCTTTTGTTATGCCAAAAGCACCTTCCACCTGAATAGAACGGTTTACTCGAAGTTGTAAGCCATAGTCACTATCAAATACAGCCTTGTTTTTGGCTAATAATTCGCGGTAATCAGTAGCAATATATATCGTCTTATTCCCCTTAGGAAGTTTTCCGAACTTAAGTTTTTGGCATTCCTTACGTAAGCCACAATAATTGCAGTTTTCACACCGGTATACTCGGTTTTGCTTAATGAAACCGGTCTTACTTTTGTTTCTGCGTATGTATTGGAATCGTAATGTACGGCCTTTGGCACAAGTAAATGTATCGGTCGCCTCATCATATACCATGTTATCCGCTCGACCAATATCTTTCTTATACTTTTTCGTTTTACTCAATTCATATGTACTTGGTTTAATACAAGTTTTGTAATCATGAGCCCATAACCATGCCAGATTTTCGTTGCTGTCATAACCGGCATCAGCTACCACATATTGAAAGTGTTGTTTGTATTGTCCTTCTAATTGTTGCATAAATGGAATTAAGGTGTTCGTATCTGTAGGATTTGGAAATACGCCAACGCCCATAATATATTCACTATGAACAGCTAGTTGAACATTGTAGGCCGGTTTTAATTGGCCGTTTAACATATGATCTTCTTTTAGTCGCATAAACGTAGCATCATGATCAGTTTTAGAGTAACTGTTGCGA
>NZ_HF986240.1:0-2663 GCF_000431435.1 Veillonella sp. CAG:933 | reverse complement strand
CAGCAAGTTTCTTCTTTAGGCCATTAATCTCCAATTGAAGATTATTGCGAAGTTTATTCAAGTAATCACGAGTAAGCTCCTCATTTTGTTTAAGATTCTTCTTCCCCTTCTTCATCTTTAGGGTAGGATTAATCGTCGACTTCTCGATAATAATACCTAGTTGAACAAATTGTTCATTCTTCTCTGATAACTCAAAGATAATAGGATAAATACTATCTTTCGGAAAATCGTCACGTGACTTAAAGCCAAGATTTATACAGAACTGATCTAGTTTTGTCTGAATACGATCTATAGCTTTCTTATTGATATCATCTAACAACGCTTTCATATCATAATGACGTTTGAACCCATTCTCAACTAAGTTCTCTGTTCGAATAATCATCCAGCTATTAGTAATATCTTTATTTAACTTCTCCAATTTTGCCTTAATTTCTGTTGATTTAATTTTCATATACAAATTGATTTTAAATTGTTAAACATCTATTTATATACTTGAATTATCAACTACCTGTGAGGGCGTATTCATCATCGATAATGACATCCTCTTCTTATTCTCGAGGCTAGCCAACCCACTTAGTATGTTATTATACACACCGTATTACGCCCATGTTATGGTAGAGAAATTAACTCATCTCTTTCTCTACCAGGAAATATCTTGAGTAATATGCAATATTTGTCTATCATTCATCACAAAACATAATTGCTATTACTTATGATTTTCTATTTTATGGACGACGGAATAACACTTGTGATGGATTTGAAAAATCTACCACAACAGCTTGACCAGAATTGTCTTTTACTAGTATTCCATTTAGTAAAACATTTTTCCGATTAGGAACTCCTTTCTCAACTGTAGAGTTCTCTTCAGTCATTGTTTTAATATCTGAAGCTAATACAAAACGATACGCAACAAAAATAGCGGAAATAGCCAAGCTATAATTTCCGTCTTTATAATAATTTGAGAAACGATCACACATATCTTTATATGCATCATCATTTCGACCACTACCCATACCGGTTATTATCTTAATTAATCTGAGACAAATTGTCTCTGGATTAAGTACATACTCTCCACCAAATAGACGATTTAACCATGAGATACTTGTTTTACCAAGTGTTATTGATCCATCTTTATTAACTTTCTTATATTTCGCTACTTGCTTTTCATCTGTAAGTAGCAATTGATCTACAAGAATGGGATCATTAAACATATAAGTTAAATCTCTAAATGCCCACGGACTTATAGTAAATCCTTGCTCGGACATAGCGATTAGATATTAACGTCAATACCTAACTCTTTCATCCGAGTACGACAAGCTGTAGCCTCAAGCTCGTTGGCTTCGGCTAAAGTTCCACAGAACTTCATCTGAGCATTCAGGAAGCTCTGAAGTACATTCTTCTCATCCCGGTTAAGGGCCATAACTTCCGGTACTAATTTAACATAATCTACAAAGATAGTAATTTCTTCTTTGTTAGACCGTTCGTACTTCTCAATCGCTGCTTTAACAGTAGAAGCTGATGGTACTGGAATAACTTTAGTAATGTCGTCAATGTTGGCGATATCTAGCCGTAATTTCGGATCTTTGTTGAACTGAACTTTACGTTCGTTACTCATTGACTCTACTAACTCGACTGAAGTTACCTCTATCGGTCGAATTGAATACAAATAAATAGGCCGACTTAAAGTCAAAGCACCATTTTTCTTATCCTCTGAATAATTTGTATCAACGGGATTCCGTTCTACAACCAAAATATATTTACCCAAAGTTGCGCCACATTGTGCGGCATTAATACGCATATAATCCATAATTTGTTTCCTCCTTGATTTCGTGGTTGATTCCACCAACGAAACATTTTAAATTGTTTTAAAGATTAATAAACTCAAATAAAATAAAAAGAACTTCTTTACTGGAGTATTTCCTAAATAGGGGATGTTGTTGCCCAGGTGCCTGTTATCTTATCGCCTACGTCAATTCAATGACTACTCCTTGAAATTATTCTTTATACTTGATAAGCTTATTGGATTCTATTTCACTCTGTAATTCTGCTATTGCTATTACTCTAGCACTCCATAGAGACACATTTAAATAGATACTTCCTCTTCTTAAATGACACTTTTTCATCTAGTGCATTATGGAACTAGTCTTACTCTAGAATTATCCAATTATACTTTTCATATTAACTAATGAAGGTTCGTGTCATGACTAACTGTCCCTCACGCTTGCCCAACATCAGACTAATGAGATCTTACGACATTAATTAATAAGTCACAAGATCAATACGTTTTTTACTATCTTCTACCGCTGTATATTGATAGGGATATGCACATGCTACTAGTTCTTTACATTTCTAGGCTTCTCTAGCAAACGTTATATCTTTGTCAATACAAATATACTATTACTAGTATGTGTGTCTTAAATTGGCTTAAACACACTGATAAGATATAATAAACCACATAGGATTACTTTATCGAATATTCCACATATACGGTCATTTTAGGAACGTTACCAAACCCAACACTTCTAGTCTTTTCACTCTAAAGTGGTTGCCACTCTATTCTTTCATATGCAGTATACTGCCCATATGACCTTTTCGAGGATTTTTCTGTTTTACAAGCTCGAATATTGAGGACTTTCACCTACTTTCCATTTACTCTTACTTAT
>NZ_HF986239.1:10645-21240 GCF_000431435.1 Veillonella sp. CAG:933 | reverse complement strand
GTACCGATGTTAACATGCGGTTTAGTACGTTCAAATTTTGCTTTTGCCATTTTGAATTGTCCTCCCGGATAATTAAAATTTTACTTATTGTGTTAACCCTTAAGGGATTAGCCGTTTTTCTTTGCCTGAATTTCTTCAGCAATTTTCTTAGGCACTTCTTCGTAATGGTCTACTGTCATAGAGTAGTTACCACGGCCCTGAGTTTTGGAACGGAGGTCCGTTGCATAACCGAACATTTCGCTCAATGGAACGAATGCTTTGATATGCTGGCTGCCGTTACGAGCTTCCATGCCTTCCATACGACCACGACGAGAGTTCAAGTCGCCGATTACGTCGCCCATGTATTCTTCCGGTACATCAACTTCTACCGCCATGTATGGTTCGAGAAGTACTGGGTCAGCTTTACGTGCACCTTCTTTGAAGCCCATCGAGCCGGCGATTTTAAACGCCATTTCGGAGGAGTCAACATCATGGTAGGAACCGTCAAATACGATTACTTTGATGTCAACCATTGGATAGCCGGCGATAACACCGGATTCCATAGCTTCCTTAACACCGTTTTCAACCGGTCCGATGTATTCACGAGGAATTGCACCGCCGACGATTTTGTTTTCAAATTCGAAGCCTGCACCAGGTTCTTGTGGAATTAATTCCAACCAGCAGTCACCATATTGACCACGGCCACCGGACTGACGTACGAATTTACCTTGAGCTTTAACGGATTTGCGAATCGTTTCACGGTAAGCAACCTGAGGTTTACCAACATTACATTCAACCTTGAACTCACGGTTCATACGGTCAACGATAATGTCGAGGTGAAGTTCACCCATACCGGAAATGATTGTCTGACCGGTTTCTTCATCAGTACGAACTTTGAAGGTTGGATCTTCTTCAGCCAAGCGGGCTAAAGCGATACCCATTTTTTCCTGGTCAGCTTTAGTTTTTGGTTCAACTGCTACGGAGATAACAGGTTCTGGGAATTCCATGGATTCAAGAATTACCGGAGCCTTTTCATCACAGAGAGTATCACCGGTGGTTGTATCTTTCAAGCCTACAGCAGCTGCGATATCGCCGGAGTAAACGCGTTCGATTTCTTGACGGCTGTTAGCATGCATCTGAAGGATACGACCGATACGTTCTTTCTTACCTTTTGTGGAGTTGAACACGTAAGAACCGGATTCTAAGGAACCGGAGTATACGCGGAAGAACGCTAATTTACCAACATAAGGGTCAGCCATGATTTTGAAGGCCAATGCGGAGAATGGTTCTTCATCGGATGCAGGGCGAGTTTCTTCAGCACCTGTATCAGGGTTAACACCTTTAATAGCTGGAATATCAAGTGGAGATGGCATGTAGTCAATAACTGCATCCAATAACATCTGCACACCTTTGTTCTTATAAGAAGAACCGCAAAGTACAGGGAACAATTTGTTTTCACAAACTGCTTTACGAAGAGCCGCTTTTAATTCATCAATGCTGATTTCTTCGCCTTCCAAGTACTTCATCATGATTTCGTCGTCAGTTTCGGCAATAGCGTCTACCAACATTTCACGACGTTCTTGAGCTACTTGTACATAGTCTTCAGGAATATCAGTGATTTCGAATTCTTTACCATCATCGCTGATGTAGATTTCGGCTTTCATAGTCATCAAGTCGATGATGCCTTTGAAAGTATCTTCAGCGCCGATTGGTACTTGAAGAGCAACACTGTTTGCACCCAAGCGTTCTTTCATCATGTTTACAACATTGAAGTAGTCAGCACCTACGGTATCCATCTTATTTACATAAGCGATACGTGGTACGCCATAGGTAGATGCTTGACGCCATACAGTTTCAGACTGTGGTTCAACGCCACCTTTAGCACTGAATACTGCAACGGAACCGTCAAGTACGCGCAACGAACGTTCTACTTCTACAGTAAAGTCAACGTGACCCGGGGTATCAATGATGTTGATGCGATGTTCTTTCCAGTGACAAGTAGTCGCAGCAGACGTGATTGTAATACCACGTTCCTGTTCCTGTGCCATCCAGTCCATCGTCGCAGCGCCTTCATGAACTTCACCGATCTTGTGAACTCGGCCTGTGTAGTAAAGAATACGTTCCGTTGTGGTTGTTTTACCGGCGTCGATGTGAGCCATGATACCGATATTACGAGTTTTCTCTAGCGAAAATTCTCTTGCCACGAATGTCAACTCCTCTTACTAATTACCAACGATAATGAGCAAATGCTTTATTAGCTTCTGCCATTTTATGAGTGTCATCTTTTTTCTTAATAGCTGCGCCAGTGTTATTGAACGCATCCATTAATTCACCGGCCAAACGTTCTTTCATGGTGCGTTCGCCGCGAAGACGAGCGTAGTTTACCATCCAACGAATACCTAACGTCTGACGACGATCGGCACGAACTTCAACCGGAACTTGGTAGTTGGCACCGCCGATACGACGAGCACGAACTTCCAATACAGGCATTACATTTTTTAAAGCCTGATCAAATACTTCCATTGGGTCCTGACCCATTTTGGAACGAATAATTTCAAATGCATCATATACGATAGTTTCGGCAATACCTTTTTTACCATCGTACATTACTTTGTTAATGAAGCGTGTAACCAATTTGCTGTTGTACACCGGATCCGGAAGTACATCACGCTTCAACACAGGGCCTTTTCTTGGCATGTTATTTCCTCCTCTACGATGTGTGATTTCAATTGTTTAGCTATAATTATTTCTTAGCTTTTTTAGCGCCATATTTGGAACGGCTCTGCATACGATTCTGTACGCCGGCTGTATCCAAAGCACCACGAACAATGTGATAACGCACACCTGGTAAGTCTCTAACACGACCACCTCTGATAAGTACTACACTGTGTTCCTGTAAATTGTGACCAATGCCTGGGATGTAAGCAGTTACTTCAATAGCGTTTGTCAAACGAACACGGGCAACTTTACGAAGCGCGGAGTTCGGTTTCTTTGGAGTAGCAGTATATACACGAGTACATACACCACGTTTCTGCGGGCTTTCTTTAAGTGCAGGAGCGTCGGATTTCTTTGTCAAAGTTTGACGGCCTTTGCGTACTAACTGGTTAATAGTTGGCATGTGGGCACCTCCTTTCCAAACAATTAGATTTATAATTGATCTATAGCAACAAATTGTCACCACAGATATTACCAAATTTAGCGCAGCACCCCAATGGCAGCTGCTTTTACTTTAATCTTGCCGGCCTTACCAAGTTCTTCCATGGAGTGTTCTTGATTTACCGGTACGGCGTTTTTCTCACAAAGTTCAAGTATGGGCAACACCACTCGATCGTCGCTGTTATTAGCAACAAACACCATCTGAACTTCGCCGCGCATAATCGCTTTCGACGTTTGTTTAGCTCCGATTGTCTTTTTCGCTGATGTTAATACTTCGATTTCCATACCATTACTCCTTGATTTTTCTTGTACTCAGGCACACTCTCCCCCGAGCACTATAACAGTTTAGCATTACTACCCCATGCCTGTCAACAACTTTTATAGCCTTTTTACCGCATTAAATCAACATTTTATATGTACACTTATCCGTGTGTTTCAAAAGGCTTTATTTTTGCATATTTCACATAATTTTATACAAAATTTACGTAATTTTTCTTCATTTTATACAATTCTATGCATCGATTACTAAATCAGCATACATAGATTTCGAATTAAATATAAAAGAGTGCCATTATTTTTACATAATAACACTCTCTTACATAACTATATTTATGACATTGGCTCCGGTAAAGATGAAAACCGTAAGGCCTCCTCTCTACCGATACACCAATTGTCAAGACTTTACTTATTCTTCAGCAGCAGCCGGAGCGTCAACCGTTACCACATCGTCGATTTGAGGTTCTTTTTTAGTAACCTTAATCTTACGATAACGGCTCATGCCGGTACCGGCCGGAATCAACTTACCGATAATAACGTTTTCTTTGAGACCCAATAACGGATCGATTTTGCCTTTAATAGCAGCATCAGTAAGAACACGAGTCGTTTCCTGGAAGGATGCGGCCGACAAGAAGCTGTCGGTAGCCAACGCAGCTTTAGTGATACCGAGTAAAATACGTTTACCTGTAGCCGGTTGTTTGCCGTTCAAGATGAGACGACGGTTTTCTTCTTCAAAGGTGTTAACATCGATAGGATCGCCAGGTAACAAGTCGGCATCGCCCACTTCTTCTACCTTCACTTTATGAAGCATCTGGCGCACAATAACCTCAATGTGCTTATCGTTAATTTCTACACCTTGAGATTTATATACTTTTTGTACTTCATAAACAAGGTAACGCTGAGTAGCTTCGGTACCCATTACGCGCATGATGTCATGCGGATTAATGGAACCTTCTGTTAAACGAGCACCCAATTTAACTACATCACCGTCACGTACGATAATGCGAGCACCGTATGGAATGAGGTAATCATATTCCACACCGTCTTTGTCGGTAACAAAGATTGTGTTAGTGCCTTTTTTATTGTCATTAGGTACTACGCGAACAGTACCTTCCACTTCACTGATGATAGCATGACGTTTAGGGCGACGTGCTTCGAACAATTCTTCAACACGTGGCAAACCTTGCGTAATATCGTCACCGGCAACACCACCTGTATGGAATGTACGCATTGTAAGCTGTGTACCCGGTTCACCGATGGACTGAGCTGCAATAATACCAACAGCTTCACCAACCTGTACCTGGTTGCCGGTACCGAGGTCACGGCCATAGCACTTCATACATACACCATAAGGGGAATGACAAGTTAATACGGAACGGATCTTAACCGTTTCATAGTGTTTAACTACTTCATCAGCCAATTCTTCCGTAATTTCGCCATTGAGCGGCACGATAACTTCGCCGGTTTCTTTGTTGATTAATTCTTCAGCTGCCGTACGACCTACGATACGATCTTTAAGCGGTTCAATAATACCGGAACCTTCAACGATGGCTTCCACTTCAATGCCGTGGATGTCATTGTTGCGTACCTGTACTTCTTTAACATCACTGTCAAGAATAGCTTCAATGCCTTCTTCAGTAAGGGCACTGTGAGCAGGGAATACTTCATTGCCTTCGCTGTCAACTACGGCGTTAACAGTATCCTTGCCAAGCATATTCTGAACCATGGTTTCACGCAATGTCTGACGAATACCTTCATCGGTTTCACCAAGGCTGATCTTTTGTACCAAGTTCGTATGGTTAATATCGCTGTCGCTACCCAAATGAGCACCACGAAGATCGATATCGGTAATCTTATGATCGGCTAATGCTTCAAGGTCCGTAAGAGTCAAGATGGTTTCAGCTGCCAATACGAGTTCACCCGTTGCAGGATCTACAACATCTTTATCGAGTACGCGACCAATCAATTTATCTTTCAACAAGGAAAGAGCCTGACGAGTGGAGCTAGCCAAACGAGCGCGTTCACGTACTAAGTCGATACCTACTACGTCACAGTCTTCTTCGCGAACGATAACGTCTTGCGATACGTCAACGAGACGACGAGTCAAGTAACCGGAGTCAGCTGTACGAAGCGCCGTATCGGCCAAACCTTTACGAGCACCATGGCTGGATGTAAAGTAATCCAATACAGTAAGGCCTTCCTTAAAGTTAGCCTTGATTGGCAAGTCGATGATTCGACCGGATGGGTCGGCCATCAAACCACGCATACCGGCCAACTGACGAATCTGCTGTTTGTTACCACGGGCACCGGAGATAGCCATCATGTAAACCGGGTTGAATCCTTCCTGGTCACGCATCATGGTATCCATCATGGCATCCGTTACATCTTCCGTAGCCTGAGTCCAAAGTTGGATAGTTTTACGATAACGTTCATCTTCGGACATGTAACCACGACGGTAGTTGCGGGATACTTTTTCTACATCTTCATCGGCTTTTTGTAAAATTTCAGCTTTTTCAGTCGGCACTTTAATATCGGCAATAGCGATAGTCATACCGGCACGACGAGCGTAAGAGTAACCCAAGGATTTCACGCGGTCAAGAAGTTCGGCAGTTTTTTCGTTGCCGAATAACTGGAAGCACTGGTCAACCAATTTACCAACCATCTTCTTGTCCATTACGCGACCCAATGTATAATGTCCGTCTTCCTGCAATTCGTATTGACGAAGTTCAGGATAGAGGGCGTTGTTAAAGATCAAACGACCAGCCGTTGTTTCCACACGACCATAGCCTTCTTCACGAATGTATAAAATATCTTGCAAGCCGATTACGCCGGAATCATAAGCCAACATAACTTCGTCGTAATTAGCGAAGTATTTAGCTTTTTCCTTCGTATGTTGACGTACTACAGTTAAGTAGTAAGTACCCAAAATCATATCCTGGGAAGGAACCGCTACCGGTTTACCATCCTTAGTGGACAAGATATTATGGGAAGACAACATGAGGGTACGCGCTTCGGACTGAGCTTCTACGGACAATGGCAAGTGACAAGCCATCTGGTCACCGTCAAAGTCGGCGTTAAACGCAGTACATACTAACGGATGCAATTTAATGGCACGACCTTCCCAAAGGATAGGTTCGAATGCCTGGATACCCAAACGGTGCAATGTCGGTGCACGGTTCAAGAGTACCGGATGTTCTTTAATTACTTCTTCGAGTGCTTCCCAAACGCCCGGGCCGATACGTTCAACCTGACGTTTAGCCGCTTTAATATTGCTTGCCTGTTGGCGTTCTACCAAACGTTTCATAACGAAAGGTTTGAACAATTCGAGAGCCATTTCTTTAGGCAAACCGCATTGATGCATTTTGAGTTCCGGACCAACTACGATTACGGAACGGCCGGAGTAGTCAACACGTTTACCCAAGAGGTTCTGACGGAAACGACCTTGTTTACCTTTAAGCATATCGGATAAAGATTTCAAAGGACGGTTGCCCGGACCTGTTACCGGACGGCCGCGACGACCGTTATCGATTAAGGCATCCACAGCTTCTTGCAACATACGTTTTTCGTTGCGCACGATAATATCCGGTGCACCTAAGTCGAGTAAACGTTTTAAACGGTTGTTACGGTTAATTACACGACGATATAAATCGTTAAGGTCAGATGTAGCAAAACGACCGCCGTCGAGCTGAACCATAGGGCGTAATTCCGGCGGAATAACCGGTACTACATCCATAATCATCCATTCCGGTTTATTGCCGGACTGACGGAATGCTTCAACTACTTCCAAACGACGTACGGCACGAATTTTACGTTGGCCCGTAGCCGTTTCGAGTTCGCTGCGAAGTTCAACATTAAGGCTTTCCAAATCCAATTCGGCAAGTAATGCTTTAATGGCTTCAGCGCCCATGTCAACGCATACGAATTCCACTTCTTCTTGAGCGCCTAATTCGTAACGTTCTTCACGAGTCAAATCTTCGTATTCTTTTTCTTCTTCGGCAATTTCAGTATTAGCTTTTAATGCTTCATTAGCAGCAATTTTGCGTTGTGCTTCGGCAATAATCGCCAAACGTTCGCGGCGCTGAGCCACGGTTTCAATTTCAACCTGTTTGCCGTTGATTTTGTAATCTTCTTCATTGAATTGCGCTTCATATTCGCGGAATTCAGTTTCAGATAACAACTGACGTTTCATGAGCGGTGTGCTGCCCGGATCAACTACGATATAAGCAGCAAAGTAAAGTACGCGCTCTAAGGAACGTGGTGATACATCAAGGATAAGACCCATACGAGATGGGATACCCTTGAAATACCAAATGTGAGATACCGGTGTAGCCAATACAATGTGACCCATGCGCTCACGACGCACTTTAGAACGAGTCACTTCTACACCACATTTATCGCAGACTACGCCTTTATGGCGAATGCGTTTATATTTACCGCAATGACATTCCCAGTCCTTGGTCGGTCCAAAAATACGCTCGCAGAACAAGCCGTCATGTTCCGGTTTAAGCGTACGATAGTTAATTGTTTCCGGCTTTTTAACTTCCCCATAGGACCAATCTAAAATTTGTTCCGGCGAAGCCAAGCCGATTCGCATAGAATCGAATTCATTAACGTCTAGCACAAGTATCGCTCCCTTCTTTCGGATACTCAAATATTAGTCTTCATCAGTTTCGGATTCGCCGACATACGTAGCCATAGTGCTAAGTATGTCGTCATCTTCCCCGCTCGTTACCGGTTCTTCTTCGATAACATTCGCTTCTTCCGTATCGTCAGCTACTGCATCTGAGCCTTCCATTACTTCTTTGATTTCATCTTCATTGGTATCTACATCATCGTCGTCATCAAGTTCTTTGATTACAACTTCTTCTTGATCTTCGTTCAAAATCTTCACATCAAGACCGATACTCTGAAGTTCTTTAAGCAATACTTTGAAAGATTCCGGTACGCCCGGTTCAGGAATATTTTCACCTTTAACAATCTTTTCGTATGCTTTCACACGACCTACCACGTCATCAGACTTAACAGTGAGCAATTCCTGCAAGGTATACGCTGCACCATAGGCTTCCAACGCCCATACTTCCATTTCCCCGAAACGCTGACCGCCGAACTGAGCTTTACCGCCCAATGGCTGTTGCGTTACTAAGGAGTAAGGACCGGTTGAACGAGCATGGATCTTATCATCAACCAAATGGTGAAGTTTTAACATGTATACGTAACCAACGGTAACTTTGTTATCCATCGGTTCGCCCGTACGGCCGTCGTACAATACGGTTTTACCGTCATCATTTTTACCGGCAATACGGAGGGTATCGAATACGTCACTTTCGTGCGCGCCGTCAAATACCGGTGTAGCGATATGGATACCGGCTACATCAGGTTTTGGCATGCCGTAAGTTTCGTAGTCATAACCGTAAGATTCCAAATCTTTGCGGATTTCTTCGCGTTTTACACGAGCCGATTCAATAGCATCGATGATGTCAACCACTACCGAAATGTCTTTTAATTCAATCTGTAAAGATTCTTCCATTTCCGGAGCTTGGTCTTCATCGTCAAAATATTCAATTTCAGCATCGCTGTATTCTTTTTCGATAGCGCGCAATTCGTCATAACGTTCGCGGCCACCGAGTTCAGTCAATTGTTTCTGTGCTTCCGCCAAGATTAAGCTCAACGCTTCTTCGCGGCGTGCATCGATTTCACTGTCCACATCAAGATGGGCAACAGTTACGTTTTCCGCCACTTTAGCTTTTAAAGCGTCCATTTCGCCGTATAATTCTTTAATGCGGTCGATATTATCCCAATAACGGCTGTCGGCTTTCGCTTGGTTCAATACATTTTGAATCTTGAGGTCGGTAGCTTTAATCTGCATACCGAGGCCCTGAACAGCCCAACCGAGGTGAGTTTCCAATACCTGACCGATGTTCATACGAGAAGGTACGCCCAATGGGTTCAATACGATTTGAACCGGTGTGCCGTCCGGCAAGAATGGCATGTCTTCCTGACGCATTACGCGGGAAACGACACCCTTGTTACCATGACGACCGGCCATTTTATCGCCTTCGTGGATTTTACGTTTTTGTGCAATATATACACGAACTAATTTGTTAACGCCCGGTTGCAATTCATCACCGTTTTCACGAGTGAAAACTTTAACGTCAACGATTTTACCGGATTCACCATGCGGTACACGAAGGGAAGTATCACGTACTTCACGTTCTTTGTCACCGAAGATGGCACGCAATAAGCGTTCTTCCGGCGTTAATTCAGTTTCACCTTTTGGTGTAACTTTACCAACTAAGATATCCCCCGGATGAACTTCCGCACCGATGCAGATGATACCTTCTTCGTCCAAGTTGCGAAGATTGTCATCGCCCGTATTCGGCAATTCACGGGTAATTTCTTCGGCACCCAATTTGGTGTCGCGTGCATCACATTCGTATTCTTCAATATGAATGGATGTATAAATATCTTCTTTGCAAAGCTCTTCGCTAAGCAAGATAGCATCTTCGTAGTTGTAACCTTCCCACGGCATGAACGCCACGAGCACGTTAAAACCGAGTGCCAATTCACCGCCGTCAGTAGCCGGGCCGTCAGCCAATACTTGGCCTTTAACAACGCGGTCGCCGCGGAATACGATTGGTTTCTGGTTGAAACATGTGGATTGGTTGGAACGAAGGAATTTATTTAATTTGTAAACGTCAACACGACCGTTGTCGCGCTGTACATGGATTTCATTACCCCAACAACGAGTAACGATACCTTCTTCTTTAGCCAGTACACAAACGCCGGAGTCAGTGGCTGCTTTGTATTCCATACCGGTACCTACAAGCGGAGCCTGAGCGCGGAGCAAAGGCACGGCCTGACGCTGCATGTTCGCACCCATCAAAGCACGGTTAGCATCGTCGTTTTCTAGGAACGGAATCATAGCGGTACCGATGGAAACAACTTCCTTCGGACTAACGTCCATGTAGTCAACTTTTTCAGGTGCTACTTCAAGGACTTCAGAACCGCGACGACAAGCGATATGCGTATCTACGAAGTTACCTTCGCTATCGAGAATGGAGTTAGCCTGTGCAATGGTCATGCCTTCTTCTTCGTCGGCCGTCATGTACACAACCTGATCCGTAACTTGTACTTTAATAATTTTGTTGGCCTGATCGCCGGTACCGTAGATTTTTTCTACACGA
>NZ_HF986239.1:6271-10624 GCF_000431435.1 Veillonella sp. CAG:933 | reverse complement strand
CTACACGACGATATGGCGCTTCAATAAAGCCGAATTCGTTAACTTTCGCATAGTTGGAAAGGGAAGAAATCAAGCCGATGTTCGGACCTTCAGGTGTTTCGATCGGACACATACGACCATAGTGGGAGTGATGCACGTCACGAACTTCGAAGCCCGCACGTTCACGAGACAAACCACCAGGTCCCAACGCGGACAAACGACGTTTGTGCGTCAATTCGCCAAGTGGGTTAGTCTGATCCATGAACTGGGACAACTGAGAGGAACCGAAGAATTCTTTAATAGCTGCCACTACCGGACGAATGTTGATGAGCGCCTGTGGCGTAATCATAGCATTGTCTTGAATCGTCATACGTTCGCGAACTACACGTTCCATACGAGTTAAACCGATGCGGAACTGATTCTGTAACAATTCGCCTACGCAACGCAAACGACGGTTACCCAAGTGGTCGATATCATCCACATGACCAACGCCATCCATCAAGTTCAACAAGTAGCTGATGTTGGCAATCATATCTTCGCGAGTTACCGTACGATGTTCAAACGGCAAGTTGCTGTTATTGCAGATAACTTTGAAGGAGTGGCCTTCAGAGCTCTTCACATAGAATTCCGCAAAACCTTCACCGCTGAAAACGCCGCTATTCGCAACGATATCGAGCTGTTCTTCGTTCATTACTGTATCAGCATCAACGATGATTTCGCCGGTTTCCATGTTTACGATTGGCTGAGCCAAAGTCTGACCCAACATACGTTGACGCCAGCCTAATTTTTTATTCAATTTATAACGACCTACGCGCGCTAAATCGTAACGACGCGGATCGAAGAATAAATTGTCGAATAAATTACGTGCACTTTCCACTGTAGGCGGTTCGCCCGGACGTAATTTTTTGTAAATTTCAACCAACGCTTCTTCGGAAGATTCGGTGGTATCTTTTTCAAGGGTGCGAAGCAAGCGTTCGTCATATACGCGATTGCCTTCTTCGTCAGTTTCACCATTCCAGAACAATTCCAAAATGGATTCATCCGTGCTCCAACCAAGGGCACGAACTAAAATTGTAGCCGGTAATTTACGATTACGGTCGATACGTACGGATACGATTTCGTTAGCATCTGTTTCAAGCTCAATCCAAGCACCACGATTAGGAATGACTGTGGAACCGTACAAGCGGTTACCCATAGTATCGATTTCACGAGTGTAATATACACCCGGGGAACGAACCAGCTGGGATACGATAACACGTTCCGCCCCGTTGATAATGAATGTACCGGTTTCGGTCATCAACGGGAAGTCGCCCATGAAAACTTCCTGTTCTTTAATATCCTGGTTTTCAGGATCATTATTAATCAAACGAACGTTAACACGCAATGGCGCCGCATAAGTAGCATCACGGTTCTTACATTCGTTAATATCGTATTTTGGCTCCCCAAGGCTAAATCCTTCAAAAGAAAGCACTAAATTACCTGAATTGTCTTTAATCGGAGAAATATCGTCAAAAATATTTTGTAAACCGCTCTCCAAAAACCACTCATAAGACTTGCGTTGCACGTCCAATAAATGTGGCATTTCTAGAACTTCGTTAATTTTAGCATACGTATAACGCGTTCTTTTACCTACCTTCTCAGGTTTGAACATACCAGCTTTCACCCCTCATTTCAATTGGCTTACCTTCTATTCTATAACGGTATGACATCAGACAAAAATCCAGGTCTCAGTTTTCCTGTTAACGCAATGACAAAATAAGCAAGGCTCTCATTTTTTTATTTTGAACCTTGCTTCGCCTTCGGTTAACACAACCTTGGAAGATTTACCCTTTATCAGTAACGATGTTATAGTCATATTATTGAGTACCCCTTAATTTATACGACGCATTCGTACGCCTATAAAATAATATTATACATTAATCAATATATATCTGAGTACATTTGCAATTTAGTATTATATCATTATAAAATTGCTTTGTCAAAAATATTTTACAAAAAAAAATTCCCGGACAATGACTGCAAAAAATTTTTTGAAAAATCACTTTGCCCATTCTCAAAACTCTGCTATACTGAAATCAATATATAACCATGACATGAAGGGGGAGCACCACCAAAAGGGTGCTCTCCCTTCATGTCTTTTTTTATAGGAATTTTATAAGGAGGCATCCATGATTGTCAACGGCAAAGAACAAACGCTTACGGAATCTGTGACAGTTTCCGCCTTTCTCGAAACTGCGGGCTACAATTCCAAACGCGTTGTGGTGGAGCGAAACCGCATCATCATTCCGCAAAGCGAATTCGAATCAACTTGGTTACTGGACAGCGACACGCTGGAAATTGTTCACTTCGTAGGAGGCGGCTGATGAATATTACAGTAAACGGCCAAGCCCGGTCGGTAGCTCCCGGCTCGGTTACGGCGGATATCATTACCAACGGCAGCGATGACCTTTGGTTACTAAACGGCTTTGCCGTCGATGGGGCAACGCCCCTCAAAGAGGGCGATGCTTTATTACGCGTGTCACGCACTGAAGCACCTGACGAAGCAACGTACGACGCCGTATGGAACGCTCGTTACGGCAAAACCATTTATAACAAGCTAAAGTCGAGCCACATTCCCATCTGCGGTGCCGGCGGTCTTGGCTCACATATCGCCATTAGCCTCGCGCGGCTTGGCATCGGCGAGCTCACCATCATCGACAAGGATGTGGTAGACATTACGAACCTTGGTCGCCAAGCTTATGAAATGACGGATTTGGGCAAACCGAAAGTTATAGCCTTAAAAGATATTCTTCACCGCATCAATCCGTTCATCAAAGTGAACGCCGTCCACACCACCATCAACAGCAGTAATTTTGACAACTATTTAAAAGGCTTCCCCTACATCATCGAAGCCTTCGACTCGGCTGAAAACAAAGCGGAATTAACAAGCTATGTACTAACGCATTATCCCGCAACAACGTTAATCGGGGCCAGCGGCGTCAGCGGTTACGATCATCCGAATACGGTCCAAACCAAAGAATTATTCAGCCGCTATTACCAAACGGGTGACGGCCACAGCGAAAGCACCCTCGGACTTTTGGCACCGCGTGTCATGCTCTGTGCCGCTCACGAAGCAACCATGCTCTTACATTTATTACTGACTCAAAAGGAGTGACACTATGTCAACAACAGCCTCACAACAGGCCACCATCGAACCAAGTTCTAAATTTACACCGGAAGGCGATACCTTCACGCTGGGCGGCAAAACATTTTCTTCCCGCCTTATCTTAGGTTCCGGCAAATTTTCACTACCCCTTATAAAAGCCGTCGCCGAAGAAGGCAAGGCTCAAATCATCACCTTAGCTTTGCGTCGCGCCACGCCGGACGGGCAAGAAAACATCTTAGACTTTATGCCTAAAGATGTAACCTTATTGCCAAATACCTCAGGTGCCCGCACAGCGGAAGAAGCGGTGCGCATTGCCGAACTCTCCCGTGCCATGGGCTGCGGCGATTTTGTCAAAGTAGAAATCATTAGCGATGCCCGCTGGCTCTTGCCGGATAACCAAGAAACCATCCGTGCCACCAAAATGCTGGCCGATAAAGGCTTTGTCGTACTCCCTTATATGTATCCCGATTACTATGCCACTAAGGCTCTTGAAGAAGCCGGCGCAGCCGCCATCATGCCCCTCGCCGCACCGATTGGCAGTAACCGCGGTCTTTGTACCAAAGCTTTCATCGACATTGTTCTAAAAAGTACGGACTTGCCGGTTATCGTCGATGCAGGCATCGGCAAACCGTCGGAAGCATGCGAAGCCATGGAGATGGGTGTCACCGCCATCATGTGCAACACGGCCATCGCCACGGCCGGCAATGTAGCGCAAATGTGTAAAGCTTTTCGCCTCGCCATCGAAGCCGGTCGCCTGGCGTACCTTGGCCAAACGGGCCGCGTTATTGCGGACCAAGCGGAAGCATCCAGCCCACTCACGGGCTTCTTGAACGATTAAATACATACACACGAAATGATTACGTGCGCATCTTCAAGACAAGTTCTTCCGACATTGATCACCGGATTACTTTCCTAATGCGCAATTAAACTCAAGCTAAATAATTTAGGAGATCATAATGAATATATTACCTACTCCTCGTCATATGATGCCGCCCAAGCTCAATGGCCACATCAAAACGGCCACGCCCGACGACGAAGCTGTATTAAAAAATAACATCATGGCCTACACTTCGTCCATGGACCAATTGGATATGACGCGGCTCAACTATGTGCTGAATACTAAAAACAGCTTTTCTGATAAAAACTTTACCGCCCACCATGTAGAGCAAGCCTTGGCCAAAGACACATTGGAGCCGGAAGATTTTATGGCCCTCCTCAGTACGGCTGCC
>NZ_HF986239.1:0-6251 GCF_000431435.1 Veillonella sp. CAG:933 | reverse complement strand
CGGCTGCCGCTCCCTATTTAGAGGCGATGGCGCAAAAAGCCAAAACCTTAACGCGGGCTCGCTTCGGCAATAACGTGCAACTATTCACGCCCCTCTATATCGCCAACTACTGCCATAACGGTTGTCGTTACTGTGGTTTTAACAGCAAACAAACGATTAAACGGGCCCAACTTTCTATGGATGATGTCAAACGCGAGTTGGAAAGTATTGCCCAAACAGGCTTACAAGAAATTTTATTTTTAACCGGGGAATCGGAATCACGCTCTTCCATCGAATATATTGCAGCCGCCCTCGAACTGGCCAAACCATATTTTGCCAACATCGGCATAGAAATCTATCCGGCCAATCAAGCGGACTACGAAATTCTCCATCAAGCAGGCGCGGACTTCATCACTGTATTCCAAGAGTCTTACGACCTTAAAGCGTATGAATACTACCACCCTTACGGCAATAAACGCTCCTTCCCGTATCGCTTTTATGCCCAAGAACGGGCTTTGAACAGCGGCTTTAGAGGCGCCGGCTTTGCCGCTTTATTAGGTCTTAGCAATTTCCGCTACGATGCCTTAGCCACCGGGCTTCACGTCTGGTCTACGCAACAAGCCTTCCCGGCCGCCGAACTCAGTTTTTCCGTACCACGCTTGCGTCCGGTTAACGGTGAACTGGGACACTTCAACCATTTAGTGAGCGACCGTGACTTCTTACAAATCATGTGTGCCTATCGTTTGTTTGTTCCGCAAGCACAAATTACCGTATCCAGCCGCGAAAGCAAAGAATTCCGCAATGCAGTCATGAATATTTGTGCCACCAAAGTATCGGCCGGCGTTCAAGTGGATGTGGGCGGCCACAGTGCCAGTAATAAACATCGCAGTAGCGACCAATTTGACATTAGCGATACCCGCAGCGTTGCCGAAATGCATGATGATATTCAAAAACTGGGCCTCCAGGTAGTGTACCATGACCACATCCGTGTCTAAAAACGAAGTTTTCAACTTAAAAGCTCCCTCAACTGCGCAAGGGGACGCAACCACACAAGGTTCTATGAAACTAACCTATGTCACTCATTTACCCGCACTCTATGAGTTTTTAGGAAAAATAAATTCACCCTTGTCACCGACCGACTATTTACGAGCTCTAATTAAGTCCGGTCCCGATGCAGTATTGCTTCGAGCTAAGGAATTATCCATCAAAGAGTATGAGGACCTACTCACAGAACTTCTTCCCATAGCTAAAACGGTCGGCACGGAGCTCATCATCAGCCACCATATCGACTTAGCCATAAAATATAATTTGCCGGCTCAACTTTCAGTGCCCGAATGTCTCGATATAACGGCTCAAGCCCAGGCAGAGTCTGTTTTAGGATATAAAGTTCTTATGCCTGCCCCGTTTAAATTTGGGGTTTCAGTTCATTCTTTAGGTGAAGCCCAAAAAGGAGAATCTCAGGGTGCCAAATGGTTAGTCTTAGGGCACTTATTCCCTTCTCGCTGCAAACCGGGACTGGCACCGCGAAATAGCGCCGAATGCCAGGACGTGCTTGAGTTCGCGAAAGCCCACCATATCCCCCTTCACGCTATCGGCGGCATAAACTTTAACACGTTCAGCCAACTTCCAAAAGGATTTGCGGGCATCTATGTAATGACGGAAACCATGGAACAGGAAGATATTTACGGTTACACGAAAAAATGGCGGCAACTGTTAAGCGGCATTGAATAAACTTAGTTTTCTATTAACTACAAAAGGCGCTTGAATCTAAGCAGAGATAGATTCAGGCGCCTTTTTATAAGGGTCATTGGCTATATTTTTATTGTATTGAATATGTAGTATTTGATATTCCGCATCTAGGATTTAAAATCCAGTACT
Source organism: Veillonella sp. CAG:933 (assembly GCF_000431435.1). Classification (NCBI taxonomy): domain Bacteria; kingdom Bacillati; phylum Bacillota; class Negativicutes; order Veillonellales; family Veillonellaceae; genus Veillonella; species Veillonella sp. CAG:933. The sequence goes on along the minus strand of NZ_HF986239.1, from coordinate 4,394 downwards.
CAATATCTAATACTTTGTATTCGGCATTCAGTATCTAATACTTTGTATTATTAGTTGCCTTTTACTTTTAAAATGTCAGCACCGGCAATACCAGGTTTTGTCATTTCAGCCGGCGATAAGATATGGTTCATTTCGGCTTCGGTCAACAAACCTTTTTCCAAAATGATTTCTTTAATAGCGCGGCCCGTTGTGTACGCTTCTTTAGCCAAAGCGGATGCGTTTTCATAACCAACATGCGGTAACAAAGCGGTTACGATGCCCACACTGCGGTTCAACCAGTATTCGCAACGTTCGCGGTCAACTTCGAGGTCGATTAATAATTTATCAACGAAAGTATTTACGCCGTTTTTCAAATAGCACATAGCATTGAACAAGTTGTACGCAATAACCGGTTCCATAACGTTCAATTCGAACTGGCCGTTTTCAACGCCCAAGGTTACGGCTAAGTCGTTAGCTACTACCTGGTAGCAGACCTGGTTCAATACTTCCGCAATTACAGGGTTAACTTTGCCCGGCATAATGGAAGAACCCGGTTGACGAGGTGGTAATTTCAATTCGCCAATACCGCAACGAGGGCCGGATGCCATCAAGCGGAAATCGTTCGCCATTTTAATCAACACGAGAGCCGTTACTTTCATGCCACTGGAAATGTCGGCAAAAATATCGGTGTTGTTCGTAGCATCGATCAAGTTATCAGCGGTAACAAATTTTTCACCAACCACTTCAGATAATTCATGAGCTACGTCTTCGATGTAAGAAGGTTCGGCGTTAAGACCCGTACCTACAGCAGTCGCCCCCATGTTCACAACATGAGCACCTTCAATGGAAGACTGAATACGTTTAATGCCACGGCGAATACCGGAAGCGTAAGAGCCCATTTCCTGACCAAGGGTAATCGGCACAGCGTCTTGTAAATGAGTACGGCCCATTTTCAAAACTTCTTTGTATTCTTCCGCTTTCTTTTCCAATTCGTCAACTAAGCGCTGCAATGCTTCAATTAACGGTTTGCTTTTTAAAATAGCACACACTTTAATAGCTGTCGGGAATGTATCGTTCGTGGACTGAGCCATGTTGCAGTGGTTGTTTGGAGAAATAATGTCATAACTGCCTTTGGCATGACCTAAGATTTCAAGACCACGGTTCGCCAACACTTCGTTCATGTTCATGTTGAAGGATGTACCGGCACCACCTTGAATCGGATCGATTGGGAATTGTTCTACCCATTGGCCGGCAATGATTTCATCGGCAGCCTGCACGATGGCATTACCGATAGTCGGATCCATACGACCTGTCTTCATGTTAGCCAAAGCACTGGCTTTTTTAACCATAGCCATGGATTTAATGAAATCACGGTCAAGATGTTTCCCTGTAATTGTAAAATTTTCCATTGCGCGAAGAGTTTGCACACCATAATACAATTCGTCAGCAACTTCTAATTCGCCTAAAAAATCATGTTCCTTACGCATACGTTTTACCTCATTTCTTCTAGTACCTACTATGTTGAACCGATTATCGCAAACCGGTTAAAATCATTGTTATATTATTGTTATGTTACTGTTAGTTTTTGTTCGCTCATTGGATTCCTTCTGTACAACTTTAAGACTGTATTATCCTTTGTCTTAAAACTTCATTATTCAAGCTGCATATAGGAAATGTCCGGTATGGGCTAAGTTCGCTCCATCCAATATCTACCGGACACGTTCATTATAACATGTATACAATGTACAACAAAGGCTAAAAGGGCCATAAAGCTATATCAAATAAGGATATAGCTGGCATAGGTCATGTCTTTTTCTATAGAACAGTTAACAAAGCCACTAGCTACAACGGTATAACAACAATGAGTTTGACGCATAGCTCTGACGAGTTTTGACGCTTTTTAGTACGGTAATATGCATTTGGCTAAGACTATAGAATATAAAGGCTCGTCAGCCTCTTCCTACAAATAAAAAGAGCCGCAGCGAAATACAGATGCACTGTTTTCGCTACAGCTCAATTATGGTTTGAGTAAATGTCCGATATATTAGTCTTCTACAGACACCAATTCAATTTTGAAGTTAAGTTCTTTGCCGGCCATTTCATGGTTAGCGTCGAAAGTAATCATTGTTTCAGTTTTGTCGATTACTTTAGCCGGTACCGGTTGACCTGCAGTATTAGTTAACTGAACACGATTGCCTACTTCGAGTTTTTCAGAACCCGGTAATTCAGCAATTTCAATTGTTAAAATATAAGCAGGATTTGCTTCGCCGTAAGCATCAGCAGGCATCAAGTGAATATCTTTTACTTCGCCTACAGCCATGTCTTTAACGGCTTCGTCAAAACCTTTAATCATCATGCCGGCACCACAAATGAATTCTAATGGTTCACCACGATCGTAAGAAGAATCAAACTTCGTGCCGTCATTAAACGTGCCGGTGTAATGTACTTGTACTTTTTTGTTTTCGTTGCTCATGTTTAGCTCCATTCTGTTTAGAGAATTTCTGAAAAATATTCAAATCCTTTTCATTGTACACTAAGTAAGTCATAAAGTAAAACTATCTAAATAATCGCTAATTCCAATTCTTAATGGGTAATATAATTTACATTATGAGAAGTTTGCTGATGAGACTATTAAAGAGATAGAAGTCCCCTATGAATTGCCTGAAGGATGGGCATGGGCAAATCTTAATCAAGTCACAAATATTGTTATGGGTTCATCACCATCAGGTAATAATATTTATAATAAACCTATTTTAAATTGCGTTGAATTCCATCAGGGGAAAAGTCATTTTTCTGAAGTTTATGTAAATGAATCAAAAAAATGGACAACGGAAATTACACAATTAATAGAAACTGATGCAGTATTAATGTCGGTAAGAGCACCTGTTGGTGACGTTAATATAATTAATAGGCCAATTGTAATTGGTCGCGGGATAGCAGGGCTTATCCCTCAAATTAATATAAAGTACTTATTTTATTACTTATCTTTAGAAAAAGAAGGTCTTGAACAAAATGCATCTGGAAGTACGTTTAAATCTATCACTGTGAAAGGTATAAAAAAACATCTAATCGCAGTTCCACCATTAAATGAACAGACGCGTATAATAAAGCAAATTAATAAATCTCTTGTCTTAGTTTGTGCGATTAAACAAAATCAAAATGAATTAAACTTGATTAGTACTAATTTGAAACAAAAAATTTTAGATATATCTATGCAAGGGAAATTAATTCCACAAAATATTAACGATGAACCAGCTTCAATATTATTAGATAAAATTAGAGCCGAAAAACAAAAACTCTTTAAGGAAGGGAAAATAAAAAAGAAAGATTTAGAAGAAATTCAACCCACTTTAGATGAGGATAACGCCTATTATCAGAACCAACCTATCGGTTGGACTCAAACACAACTAAAAACAGTAATTGTATTAACTTCTGGAAGAGATTTACCTTCTGACAAATACTATGATGATTGCAAAACTGGAGTCCCCTATATTACAGGTGCTAATAACTTTTCGAAAGATACTATAAATACGAATCGTTATACTTGTGAACCAGAAACGCTTGCTTACAAAGGTAATATTCTTCTTTCTGTAAAAGGAACAATAGGAAAAATCGCCCAATCCCCCTATGAAAAAGCACATATTGCAAGACAAATAATGGCAATTGATTCACTTTTAATGTCATCATCATTTGTAAAATATTTTTTAGAATGGAAAGTGCCATATTTACAATTTTTAGCAAGAAGTATGATTCCCGGAATATCTAGAACAGATATTTTGAACTTAACAATACTATGTCCGCCATTAAATGAACAATATAGAATTGTAGGTTTACTCACTTTAATATATCAATATATCGAAAGCATCGAATTAAGTGTTTAACAATTCTCTTTTGTTCTAATACTGGAGGTACAGGAACCAAAATTTTTCGAATTTCTCCGGTAGTAATTGATTTAAATATAGTTCCACTAGCATTGGCATTCAAAAAATTCTTTAATCTAGATAAAAAATAGAGATATTCTAGTAATCCTATATACGGTTTTATAGCAGCTAAACTTCTGCTAATTACAATAGGTCTATCATATAATAATATTTACATCCCTAACTGGAGCACGAACTGACATAACTAAACTGGGGTAAATAATCTTCTTTGAAAGTTTTGATGTCCAACGGCCAGAATTCATGAAATAATCTCTGCCAAAATGAAACTTTCCTTGATGAAACTCAATGCCATTATTTATTGGCATTGAAAATATATCCTCATTTTTTGTGATTGTCCCATTACAATTAGTGCAATATTAATTAAAGGCATTAGCAACCAACTTGGTGATAAGTTTTGATAATAGGAGAAAATACTATAATTACTTAATAGTAAAGCGAGATATTAAATCATAACCACCCGTAGAACGGGTGGTT
>NZ_HF986238.1:10902-42569 GCF_000431435.1 Veillonella sp. CAG:933 | reverse complement strand
ACCACCCGTTCTACGGGTGGTTATGATTTTTTGACGAAATATAATGAAAAACATATTATATGGTATTGTCCATGGGGGATATAGAATATTTTAGGTAAAAATGCTATAATTATATGGTTAGAATTAGAAAGAAGCTTGACTGTTTCGATTTAGTGTATTGATGTAGGAGGATCGCGTAATGGCAGAAGTTAAACATTCCGATTATGAAGAAGTTGTAGAAGATGTAGCGGTTCAGTTGTCAGCACAGTTGAAAACGGCCGAATCAGGCTCCGTTATAGATATGTTTTTGAGTGATACCTTAGATCCGGCAGAACAATTCTTGTTCTACGGCGCTTTGGAACAGGCTCTTTTGGAGTACCGCAAAGGTCATAACCAAAAGACTGTATTTATTCGTTTGCAGCCGGAAGGCCTGGCTACTACGGAACCAGTTTCGACGCCGGCTAATGCCTTGTTAGATCGTATTATATTGCACCGCATGGACGAGTTTATGCACGATAAATTATTCATTGAAGAGATTTTCTACAATGGTGAACATATGGTATATTCCGGCATGGATTTAAAAAATCGCCATGTTGTGATTTTGACTGACGGTATTGATGAAGGTTCGCCATATTTGAATGAAGCAATTCATATGTGTAAGGAAATGAAAGCCAAGTATGTTGTAGGCTTGCCAATGATGATTTGGAGTAAAGACTTGCAGGCGCAGTTAGTAGCCGAAGACGAAGCTATGCATGAAGAGGCAGGTATGAGTAAGCATGAAAATACTCCTGTCTCCTAGTAAAACGAAAACCTTGCAGGGCAAGGCTACAGCACCGGTTTTTGCTAAAGCCTTAACCGAAGCCATTGTGGCCCATATGCAAACTTTATCGGCGGAGGCCATCATGAAGGCTCTTAAAGTTAAGGAAGATATGGCGGCTGACTTGGTCGAGTTTTATCAAAACTATGAAACGGCGCCGGAAGGGGCTGCCGCACTCAGCTATTCGGGCCTTGCCTTTAAAAATTTGGCTTGGCAGGATTTGTCTGAAAAAGCACAGGCCTTCGGTAATGACCATGTATGTATTTTATCCGCTTTGTATGGCGTAGTAACGCCGCAGAGTCCGGTTACCGATTATCGGCTCGATTTGGTAGACCGGATTTTTGCCAAAAACGTGATAACCGAGCCGGTAGCTGAAGATCTCCTTAAAGACGCCAAATCACTTTATGATTGCTGGACCGGCAAGGTAACGGCCTATTTTCAAAAGGAAGATTGGCTCTTGAACTTGGCATCCAAGGAATATTCAAAATTAGTGACTCATCCGCATATAGTGACGGTTGAGTTTTTAGAATTAAAACAGGGCGTGTGGAAGCAGCTCAGCACCTCGTCAAAACAGATGCGCGGCCGCCTCGCCCATTATATGATTGCTCATGAATTAACCGAATGGACCGATTTGCCCGCTGAATTGGATGGTTTTGTAAAAGATACGGACCTGCCGGCTACGCTGACAGAGCCGCTTACCGTGGCCTATCGTCGTTCGCAATGAAGACGGTGAAGCCAGCGGATTCACTGATGGGGGCCTATCGTCGTTCGGAATAAATGGAGGAATATGACAGTTCAAAAAATGACAGTACAAGATATACTTAAGAAAGATTTGGTCGGCAATGACACGTTGACCGTCGATGAGTTGCGCTTTTTGATGAGCGTCACCGACGAAGATGATTTGCAGGCTATTTATAAAAAGGCCTATGAAGTTAAGGCTAAATATGTAGATAAGATGGCGTATTATCGCGGTTTGATTGAATTCTCCAATCGCTGTGTGAAAAACTGCGAATATTGCGGCATTCGTCGTGAGAACGATAAAACGGAACGCTTTGATATGAAGCGCGAAGATATTATTAAAATGGCGCAGTGGGCCTATGACCATGAGTACGGCTCCATTACCTTGCAGTCTGGCGAGCGCAGTGATGCGGCCTTCGTGGACTATGTAGTAGACTTAATTCGTGAAATTAAATCTATCGGCGACGGCTCCTTGGGGATTACCATGTGTGTCGGTGAGCAGACTGAAGAAAGTTATCGCCGCATGGTGGAAGCGGGTGCCAGTCGTTACTTGCTTCGTATTGAAACAAGTAATCCGGAATTATATAAGAAAATCCACCCGAATGATGAACTCCATTCTTTTGAAACGCGCGTTAACTGTTTAAAGAGTCTTCGCAAAGTGGGCTTCCAGGTGGGCACCGGGGTTATGATCGGTCTTCCTCATCAGACGGAAGAAGATTTGGTGAATGATATTCTCTTCTACCGTGATATGGATATCGACATGATCGGTATGGGACCATATGTGGTACATCATGACACCCCACTCGGTCAAGAAGCATTGGCCATGGGGATTGATGATGAAGCGGGTAAAAAACGTCGTATTCAGCTGGGGCTCAAGATGATTGCGTTGACCCGCTTATTCTTAAAAGACGTTAATATCGCGGCTACCACAGCCCTACAGGCCCTCGATAAATTGGGACGTGAAAAAGGTCTTGCGGCCGGCGCCAATATTTTGATGCCGATTATTACGATTCCGGAACACCGTGCCAAGTACTTACTCTACGATAACAAACCTTGCGTAGACGATAATGCCGATAAATGTAAGGATTGCTTGACTCGCCGCGTTATGTCCATCGGTGATATGGTTGGCTGGAAACAAAACGGCGACTCTAAGCATTACGGTAAACGTACGGGCTTATTTTAAATTATTAATAAGAATTTTATAAAATCCCGATTGTCATAGAAAACATAAGGGAGAATTGTAAAATTGATAATTATATATTTAAAAAATAAATAAATAGTTAAAACAGGTAATAATGCGTGCATTATTACCTGTTTTTATTTTTAGACTTATCAAGAACTATTACAAATTTATCAAGTACCATTACAAAATAATATAAGTCAAAATATGATTTATAGCGTATAATTGGTGTGTGTAGTTTTTATATGTATTTTTGTTTTCTTCTGGAGGACAAGGTTATGGGATTATTAAAAAACTGGAAGATTCATCTGCTGTGTTTGCTGATTACGTTGGTGGCGGAGGGGATAGGCATCCAAAAATTCGGCATTGTTGTATTTTTGCCACTGTTATATTCTTTGGTAATCGGTCTTGTTATTTCAATTCCTAAACTTAAGATTGTTACGGAAGAGCAAATGGTAGCAGCTACTGATTATCTGAATATTTCAATTATGATTTTGATGACCAAGATTGGTCTTGGCATCGGGCCTAATTTGCATATCATAATGAATTCCGGTTGGGCTTTGATTTTACAAGAGTTGGGTCACTTCTTCGGAACCATTGTTCTCGGTTTGCCAATCGCCCTCTTAGTGGGTATGCGTCGTGAAGCGGTAGGGGCTTGTTACTCCATTGACCGTGAAGCCAATGTGGCGATTATTATTGACCGCTACGGATTCCATTCACCGGAAGGTCGCGGCGTTATGGGCATGTACATTTGCGGTACTTTATTTGGTGCTATGTGGATTTCCGTATTGGCCGGCATGATTGCTCAACTAGGCTGGTTCCATCCGATAGCCCTCGCTATGGGTGCCGGTATCGGTAGTGCCAGTATGATGGCGGCTGCCACCGGATCCATCGTGGCAGTACATCCTGAATTTGAACGTGAAATTATGGCCATGGCAGGGGCTGCCAACTTATTAACCAGTGTTGTGGGCGTATACTTCAGTTTATTTGTATCGTTGCCGATTATGGAACGCTTATACGGCTTCTGTGCCCGTGTATTACGTCATGATTCTGAGGAGGTGCGCTAATGAGTACGGAAAAAACTATGACCTTACAGGAAAAAATAATTCAATTCTTGGTAGTTGTTATTATAGCGGCTGTGATTACAGCGGCCGGTAATATTTTAGACGGTAAGCATGCCTTCGGACCGAGTTTGGTAGGCTGTTTTGTATTGGCCGGTATCGCTTTTGCCGGTGCCGTGCTTTCGTATTTGCCGGGATTTAAAAAATTACCGATGGTATTCTGGGTTTCTATTTTAGGCGTTATTTTATCGATTCCGGGCGTACCGGGTAGTGACTGGATTACCAAACAAGCGGCTCAGGTTACCTTCTTAGCCACAACAACACCGGTATTGGCGTATGCCGGTTTGTCCTTGGGCAAGGATTTAGGCGCTTTTAAACAATTGTCGTGGCGTATTGTTCCGGTTGCCTTAGCCGTTGCGGCAGGGACCTTCGTTTGTGCCGCTTTAGTAGCACAAGTAGTTTTATATTGGGAGGGCGTAATTTAACATGAGTGGATTAACTAAAATAGAAGTAAAAGAACGAGTCTGTGCAGCCATTGAGAAGGCGATGCCAAGATTAATGGAAATTGCCGAAACTATTATGGCAGCTCCTGAATTGGGCTATAAAGAAAATAAAACAACGGCCTTTGTACAGCAGTTGTTTACAGAGTTAAATATTCCGTTTACGACCGGCCATGCTTTGACCGGGGTGAAGGGCCGTTTAAAAGGTAAAAGCGATGCTTATCGCGTTGCCATGATTGGTGAATTGGATGCCATCATTTGCCCTAAACATCCGCGCGCCGATGAAGTGACCGGTGCGGCTCATTGTTGCGGCCATAATGTACAGATTGCCAATATGTTGGCCGTGGCCATCGGTTTGCAGGCCGAAGGTGTTTTGCCGGAGTTAAACGGTGAAGTTGTTATTTTTGCCGTACCGGCTGAAGAATATGTAGAAATTGACTATCGCAATAAATTGCGCGAAGAAGGCAAAATTAAGTATTTAGGCGGCAAGCAGCAGCTTATCTATGAAGGCGCTTTTGACGATATTGATATGGCTATGCAAATGCATGTGGAAACAGCGCACACCGAAGGCGGTGAAATGGGCTTGGGCTCTACATCGAATGGCTTTATCGGTAAGTTGATTAATTATCACGGTAAAGCGGCTCATGCAGCCGGCGCCCCTCACGAAGGTGTCAATGCATTGCAAGCCGCTATGATGGGGGTTATGGGAGTCAATGCCATTCGTGATACCTTCAAAGAAAGCGACTATGTGCGGTTCCATCCGATTATTAACAGTGGCGGCAGCTTAGTAAATGTAGTGCCTGATTATGTGGCTATGGAAAGCTATGTGCGGGCGGCCAATGTAGAGGCCATGATAGCGGCTAATAAACGCGTTAATCGCGCTCTCAAGGCCGGTGCCGATGCAGTGGGTGCAACTTGCGAAATCAACGATTTACCGGGCTATTTGCCGATGCGTAATGATGCCATTATGAATGAGTTTTTAAAAGAAAATTCCATTCCATTATTTGGCGAGGCTAATGTAATTCAAGGCGAACACATGGCCGGTAGTACGGATATGGGCGATGTAGCGCATATTATACCGGTTATTCATCCGTGGGTTGGCTGTATTGAAGGCGTTCTTCACGGTGCCAATTACAAGATTTCCATTCCTGAAGTAGCCTATACCAAAACTGCGCAAGCTTTGGCCATGACCATTGTTGACTTGCTATATGGCGACGGTGAAGGGGCTAAGAAAGTGCAGGATAATTACAAACCTGTATTCACTAAGGACGAGTACATTAAATTAATGGACAGCATTAGTGAAGGTGAAAAATAATTATTAATATTTAAAACGAGCGAGAGCGACGAACTGTTAAGTCCGTCGCTCTCTTTGTCCATTACGAGGCAAGCTCTTCGATAATGTGGGATTTTTTTGGATGGCCAATTAGCTGGCTTTAACTTCCGGTGTCAATTCAGAAGTACAATGCGGACAACGCGTTGCTTCTTCGTCTACGTCCTGTTTACAGAATGGGCAAGTACGCATTGGTTTAACCGGTGCTTCTTTTTTAGGATATAGATTGTTGATTTGTTTGATTACTAAGTAAATCGCAAATGCTACGATGAGGAATTGAACTACCGCATTCAAGAAGCTACCGTAAGCGATAACCGGAATACCGGCTGCTTTAGCTTCAGCCAAAGTAGCTGCCTGCTGGCCGTTCAAGCTGATGAAGAAATCGGAGAAATCGATACCGCCTAAAAGTAAACCGATCGGTGGCATGATGATGTCGCTAACTAAGGAAGATACAATCTTACCGAAAGCAGCGCCGATAACAACACCGACTGCCAAGTCAATTACATTGCCGCGCAATGCAAAATCTTTAAAACCTCTTAAAAAATCGTTCATGGATATACGCCCCTGTCTAAAAACTTATACACAGCCACTTTGGCTGTTTACTTATAGTTGTCGGTCATTATGATTTATGATAGTTAATACCGACTTATTATTGCAAATTCAGTATAGCATAGAACGAGAGCAGTGTATATATAAAATATCGATTTTTTTGAAACTAATTATAGAAATTCGATATTTTAGTAAAATGTACTATTATTTAAGCCAGTGTAAAGTAAATTTGTGCCCCGAAATATAAATTTAGGCTATTATAAATATGGTTTGCCGGAAATAAGAATGAAAAAGAGCTCTGAATCAGTCGTGACTCAAAGCTCTTTTTTATTAATCTTGAATTTTACCGGTAAAACGGCCGACGATGTATGTCAGAACTGCAATGACAATCATAACCGGGAATGTGGTTCCCAAAGGTGTTTCATAGGTCATCACATTTCTGTATAAGACAAACCCGACTAACCAAAGAATCAGGTTGGGAAGGTAAAATTTACGCCCAGATGCATCCTGCTTAAGGAGAAAGTATTGGGTAAAGAGAATCGCGATCATGGGCGTGAAAACCGAACCGATGAGGAACAAGAAGTTCTCATATTCTGTCATAGGTACTAAAATGGCTAATACAATGCCGAGTACCGTGAGGCTGATAGCCGTTGTTTTTTCAGACAATTTCGGAAAAATGCTGACAAAGCTGACACCGGCGGAAAACGCATCGAGATACGTTGTCGTTACGGTGGCAAAGATAATGATTAATAAAGGCCAGAGGCCGAGCCCCGTTTTTAACATAACGGCGGCAATGTCTGTTTCGCCGGCATAAATAGCGGATCCGAGACCGATAATATACATCCAAATGCTGACAATGGTATATGTTAAGGTACTCACTACCGTGGCTGCTACGGGGCGTTTGGCTGTACGTGTATAGTCAGACACGAGCGGTAACCACGATAACGGCATGGCAGCGGCCAGTTCAACGGCGGCACCGAAGGAAAGACCTTGGTCTTCCGTTAACTGTAAAGCACCGGCCACGGCTGAGGACGGATCAAAAATAATGAAACTGAGCCAAATGGTAAGGCAGAATAAGAGTGCTACGGCTACGAGGTTTAAACGGGTAAGATTACTGTAACCGAGGACGAGCCAAAGAATGATGAGAACGCCGATTACGAGGGACCAAACGGCAGTACCCCAAGGTAAAATCGCATTGGTAGCGGCGGCGCCGGTAATAATCATGACGGTAGTCCAACCGATTAATTGCAGTACGTTGGCCAAGGCAAAGCCGGACGCTCCTTGACGGCCAAAGCCGATACGAACGGTTTCCATGGCACTGCGGCGCGTGTTGGCACCGATGAGACCGGCTAAGAAAAATAGAAAACCGCCGATAATATGGCCCAGCAAAATGGCAATGACGCCTTGCTCAAAGCCGAGTGGTGCGAATAACGTGCCTGTAAAAATTTCGGCAATGGATAAGGCGGCGCCAAACCATAAAAGACCGTGAGATAATAATTTCGTTTCAGAAGTAGCTGTACTCATAGAATACCCTTTCTCCGGCATCAAGGGACCATAGGCGGCCAACCGACAATCGGCGCTTTCAGCTATGCTGAGGCGTCAACAAGGGCTTAGGCACGGTCTATAGATTAGGCCTACTGATGCTGTTTTAATTGCGCTAAGGCTCCGGTGCTGCGTAATGTATAGAGCAAAATCCCTGCCAATAGGGAGCCACCTATGGTAGAAATCAAAAAAGGAACCACATAGGTATAAAACGCAATTTGACCGGCCGATTTACCCAAAACGATAATGGCCAGCGGGTAGGCAGAAAGACCGCCAAGAATGCCGGTACCAAATACTTCGGCTAAGAGCGTTAAGAATAGATTGCCGGTACGATTATAGACAATGCCGGCCAAGAGGGCACCCCACATACTGCCCGGAAAGGCGAGTACACTGCCAAGGCCCGTAACGAGACGCAAAGTGCTGGCGCAAAAAGCTACGCCCACCCCGTAATAGCGACCCAATAATACGGCGCAAAGAATGTTAATCATATGTTGTACGGGGGCACATTTACTGATGCCAACGGGAAAGGAAAAGGTGCTGCCTACTACGGCTACGGCCACTAAAATACCGGCCATGGTTACTTTTTTTACATTACTGGTAGATTCGTTCATTACAAACTCCTGTAGCGGTCGAGACTTACTGGTCTCCTCTCACGCCGGAACACGGCTTCCCTTCGCTGTAATGACAGCTGTCGGGCGCTCCCCCGCCAGCCGGTCTGTTTTGACAGACAGCATAAAAAAACAGAGGCACCAATACGGTGCCTCCGTGAGAAAGTCGCTATAACATCTTCCTACGACGGCATTATCCGTACAGGTATAAGGGTCGAAGTTTGATGACTTCCTCTCAGCCTACGTTCATAAGCTCCCCTGAATTTTCTAACGTGATTATAGCACAGGCGGCGCATGCTTGCAATGTTTTATTGTCAGACCGTTTGAAAATAGGGTGAGAATGTTTTATAATAAAGCGGATATATTACACCTGAAAAAGGAGGGGGAGATACTATGAATATCGATGTTTTACCGATTGGGGCGGACGATGTGAAAACATTGCGCGACTTATCGATGAGAACATTTTCAGAAACATTTAGGGATGAGTACACTGACGAAGAGTTCGACACCTATTTTAATACCTCGTTGGCGGAAGCAACGTTACAAGCGGAGCTAACTGATTCCGAATCACAACACTTTTTTGCCGTAGTAGACGGCCAGCCGGTCGGTTTTTTGAAAGTTAATGTAGGCCGTGCGCAAACTGAGCAGGAATTGCCACATGGTTTTGAAGTACAGCGTATTTACGTATTGGCTGATTACCAAGGACTCGGCCTTGGTAAACTTCTCTTTGAAAAGGCTCTGCAATTAGCGACCCAAACAGACTGTGATTATGTTTGGCTCGGTGTGTGGGAACATAACTACAAAGCTCAGAAATTTTATGCTAAATTCGGTTTTGAAAAATTCGGGGAGCATACCTTTGTGGTAGGTGATTCGAACGATACGGATTGGCTCTTGCGTCGTTCGGTGGCAAGTATCCGTGAAGAATTGAACAAATAGAGTTTTCATGCGACTTAAATTATTCAAGTCTGCCTGAATGATCAAGTGAGATTAAAATTTAATAGGCAATATGGCAATACCCCTGAATCCATAGGACTCAGGGGTATTTTTATAAGGGTTAGGCATTGCGTGTAAAAATTTTATGCATGAGGTTATTGTCTATTAGCCGGATATTAGGCTTTTAACGGTTTTTTCAAAATAGCCAATAATAAAGCGGTCACAACAGAGCCTACTAAGATAGCCAATAAGTACATGAGCGGGTTGCCGATGGTAGGTACTACGAAAATACCGCCATGTGGAGCGCGCAAGGTACATTCAAAGGCCATGGATAAAGCACCGGCTACAGCTGCCCCAACGATACAGGATGGAATTACGCGAACCGGATCGGCTGCGGCGAATGGAATAGCTCCTTCGGTGATGAAGGAGAAGCCCATAACATAGTTGGTAATACCGGATTTACGTTCAGCCGGAGTGAAGCGATTAGGGAAGAACGTTGTGCAAAGGGCGATAGCCAATGGAGGCACCATACCGCCGGCCATAACGGCCGCCATAACACCGTATTCGCCGGTAGCGAGAAGACCTGTGCCGATTACATAAGCCGCTTTATTTACCGGACCACCCATATCAACGGCCATCATGCCGGCAAAGATGATACCGATAACGATACGGCTGCTGGTGTCCATGCTCTTCAAGGCGTTCATCAAGCCTTCGTTAAGTGCACCAACAGGTGGGTTAATAATGAAGGTAATGATGATACCCATGAAGAGTACCCCCAATACCGGATAGAGTAAAACCGGTTTGATACCTTCCAAAGATTGTGGTAAGCCGGAGAAAACTCGTTTTAATAAGAGCATGAGATAACCGGCCACAAAACCTGCCAAGAGGGCGCCGAGGAAACCGGAACCGCCTGCGTTGGCGAGATAACCGCCGACGAAACCGACGGCAAGACCCGGACGGTCGGCAATACTCATGCCGATGAAACCGGCTAAGACCGGCAACATGAAGCTGAAGGAGGCACCGCCGATTTTCATGAAGAAGGCGGCCAGTTCCGTACCGGAACCGAATTTACTTGGGTCGGCCGGATTGAAGTCGTCGAATAAGAAGGCGAGGGCAATAAGGATACCGCCGCCAATAACGAACGGTAACATATGGGATACGCCGTTCATCAAATGTTTGTAAATCTGGCGACCGAAGCTGTCTTGGGCGGTAATGGCATTTTTGTCGGCTTTTTCTTCGCCTGCTTCGAAGATTGGCGCCTTGCCGGACGTTGCTTCTTCCAATAATTCTTTGGCTTTATTGATGCCGTCGGCTACTTTTACCTGAATGAGCGGTTTGCCGTTAAAACGCTCCATAGGAACGCTCTTGTCGGCTGCCACAATGATACATTCCGCATTTTTGATGTCTTCGGCGGTGATGGCGTCTTTAACGCCGGCTGCACCGTTTTGTTCTACTTTAATGGTAATGCCCATGTCAGCAGCTGTGCGGGTTAAGGCTTCAGCGGCCATAGCGGTATGAGCGATGCCGGTAGGGCAAGCGGTTACTGCCAGTACGCGATAAGAGCCGTCGGCAGCTTTAGCCGGCATTGCTTTTGGTGCTTTTGCCGGTTGTTGAGCCTCTTGTTTAGCGTTAGGCGCAGCGGTAGCGGCTGTGGTTACGTTTTGTTCCACAATAGCTAATGCTTCCGTTTCTGTCATTTTCGGTTTGAATTGGTCTGCTTCTTTTACATCAATTAAAGCGAGGAATCCTTCAACGGTTTGTGCTTTGATGAGCGCTTCTTTAAATTCGGGATCCATGATGAGGGTTGCTAAGTTGGCAAGAACCTGCACATGGGTATCGGCTTGCCCTTCCGGGGCGGCAATCATGAAAAATAGGCGGGTCGGTTCGCCGTCCAGGCTTTCGAAGTCCATGCCTTCCGGCACCGTCATAGCGGATAGGCCCGGTGCTTTTACGCCGATACTTTTAGCATGCGGGGTAGCAAGCCCCATGCCGAGACCGGTGGAGCCGGATTCTTCACGAATCAATACATCTTTGATGTACTGTTCTTTATTTTTTAAATTACCGCTTGCATCCATCAATTCGGCCAGTTGGCGAATGGCGATATCTTTGTTGGTCGGATGGGCGTTCAATTGAATTGATTGCTTCTGTAGTAAATCCGTAATTTTCATGATATTACTCCTTCTCCAATAATGCTTCTACTTGTTCACGATTTGCGAGCCACTCTTCAAAGGCGGACGCTGAACCGGCGGCGACGCCCATAGCCAGGGCTTTGTCATATTGGCCATCCGATTCGATATAGCCGGCCAAGAAACCGGCCACCATGGAATCACCGGAACCTACGGAATTGACGAGTTTGCCTTTCGGTACGGGGCTGGTTCGTACCTCGCCGTTAGCATCAACTAATACGGCTCCGTCAGCGGCTCTTGATACGAGGACGTTCTGAGCACCTTTGGCCTGTAATTGGCGGGCGGCTTCGATGATGTCTTTTTCCGTTGTAAATTTTGTATGGAATACACTTTCTAATTCGTGATGATTCGGCTTAATTAAAAACGGTTTTAAATCGAGTACATTCATGAGTAAATCTTGGGTGGCATCGACGATGATGCGAATATTGCGAGCGCTGAGGCGCTCCATGATATCACGATAGGTTGTTTCCGGAAGTCCTTTGGGAATGCTGCCGGAGAGAACTAAGGTATCACCGCTCTCTAACGTATCAAGCTGTTTGTAGAGCTTAGCCATGGCGTCTTCGGTGATAACCGGACCTTGCGCATTGATTTCTGTTTCACCGTTGCTCTTTAATTTCACATTGATGCGGGAATACCCTTTTTCAAGTCGAATAAAGGCTTCTTCACAACCTTCTTCGCGCAGTTGACGAACGATTTCATCGCCCGTAAAACCGGCAATGAAGCCTAAGGCTGTGTTCTCGTGGCCTAAATGACGCAACATAATGGATACATTAATCCCTTTACCGCCGGCTACGATGAAGTCTTCATAGGTGCGATTAACGCCGTTTGCTTCAAAGCCGTTAACGCGCATGACATAGTCGAGGGACGGATTAAAAGTAACCGTGTAAATCATGGCTCTACCTCCTTAATTTCAGTATAGTTATGATAAGCACCTTTTACTTTAGTTGTAATAATCGTTGCACTTTCCAATGGGGCAAACGTAACAGACGATATTTTGTCAAATTTTGACGAATCACAAAGTACGTAAGCACGATGACATTTATGAATCGCTTTGGCTTTGATAGCTGCTTCGGCCGGATCCGGTGTACTGAAACCGCCTTTTATGCTGACGCCGTTGGTTCCGAAGAAGCCTTTGGTAAAATTAAAAACATCTAATTGTTGTAAAGCTGTGTCGCCAATGATGGCACCGGTAACCGCTTTTACCTGACCACCAAGGAGAATGACACGACGATAACGGGCTGCCAGCGCTGCTGCATGAGATGTGCCGTTTGTGACAAAGGTTACATTTTTAGCATTTACAAAAGGTAACATCATTTCCGTCGTGGTGCCTGCATCGATAAAGACGAAGTCGTGCTCTTCAATGAGAGTGGCTGCTGCTTGGGCAATCGCCGTTTTTTCATCAGTAAACAAATTGGCTTTCGTCGACATATCGGGTTCGGTGGTGAAATAGTCTACATCGCAACTTACAGCGCCGCCGTGCACCTTTTGTAGTAAGCCCTTCTGATGCAGTTCGGTTAAATCGCGACGAATCGTGGCCGCGGAGGAATCAAGGTCTTGCACCAACTCCTGTACGGTAACGGCCCGTTTAGTCCGTAACCGTTCGAGAATTAAGGATTGCCGTTCTTCTGATAGCATGGGAATCTCCTCTGTGTAACATCACATATATTTTATTAATTATATTAGTATTTTGCTTAATTATGGTTTATCTTAACTATAATATAATCATAATCGCTCATTTAGTCAATGATGAATGACGTTTTTTGAACAAATGTAATCAATAGTGGTAAAAACGATGATTGAATGCCTTTTGGGTATATTAAAAATGCAATTTTTAAAAATCTTTCGATTAAATTATAAACCATACTAAAATGGTTCGAGTTGACAATAACCCCTTGGCGTGATTAAATTAAATCAAAATCAATTTGTTAACCACGTGTTAACAAATAGGGTAATAATAGAGGAAGGGATGTTATTATGGCACAACTCGAATCAAAGAGTAAGGGCTTATTTGTATTGGGCACGGGAACGGATATCGGCAAGACATTCATTACCGGCCTTTTGGTGAAAACATTGCGAGACGGTCAATATAAGGCCGGTTATTATAAAGCGGCGGTCAGTGGTGCGCCGTCAATTGCAGCCAGTGATGCGGGTTATGTGAAAAAAGTGGCCGGCATTGATGTACCGGACGAAGATTTATTATCTTATTTATATGATCATGCCGTATCGCCTCATTTGGCAGCTCAATGGGAAGGTCATCCTCTTGAAAAAGCCGTAGTAGAAGCGGCTTTTGCGAAAGCAAAAGAAAACTTCGAATACGTCACCATGGAAGGTAGCGGTGGCATTATGTGTCCATTGCGCTATGATGAAACGGCACATATTTTTCTGGAAGACGTTATCCAATGGTTCAATTTGCCGACCTTGTTGGTAGCTCATGCCGGATTGGGTACGATTAATGCTACGGTCTTGACCATCGAATACTTGCGGGCTCGTAATATTCCGGTTAAAGGGGTTATTTTAAACTTCTATACGGATAGCCCGATGGAACGGGATAATAAGCTGATGATTGAAGAATTAACGGGCGTACCGGTAATTGCTTGCGTACCGGAAGGGGCTAAGGACTTAGGTGTTTCCGCGGATACGTTAGCCGCCTTATATGACGAAGTGTAAGCAATATTTTTTTCAAACAGCAACATGTAAGGGTTATATATAAGTTTTTACATATTAAGTTAGGTTACGTATTAGTTAAGTTAGGCGCGTATCAGGCTGCGAATACAGTTAACATACGTAATGATTAGGTATAGGTATTTAGAGGTAAAAGGAGTTCAACATGAGTTCACAGGTGTGGGTTGAAAGAGATTTAGCGCATATTTGGCATCCTTGTTCACAAATGAAGGATTATGAAACATTGCCGCCCATTGTTATTGACCATGGCAAAGGTTCGTATTTATATGATGTAGACGGCAATGAATATATCGATATTATCAGCTCTTGGTGGTGTAATTTATTGGGGCACTGCAATCCGAAAATCAATGCGTCCATCAAAAAACAGCTGGATACATTGGAACATGTTATTTTTGCTAATTTGAGTCATAAACCGGCTATTACCTTGGCGGAAGAGTTGACTAAAGTATTGCCAAAAGGACTCAACAAATTACATTTTAACGACAATGGCTCCGGTGCCGTTGAATGCGCTCTTAAAGTGGCTTTCCAGTATCAATATCAAACGGGGCATCCGGAACGTCAGAAATTCATGTGTCTCACTGAAAGTTATCACGGGGAAACCATGGGTGCTTTGGCTGTTGGCAGTATGGATTTATTTGCTAAAATGTATCAGCCAATGCTGATGGAAACAATCCATACGGAAGCGCCGGATTGTTTCCGTTGCCCATATAATAAGACGCGTGAAACCTGTGGCTGCGAATGTTTCGAGCATATGGAAGAAAATTTCGCCAAACATAGTCATGAATTGGCGGCTGTTATTGTGGAACCAATCGTACAGGGCTGTGCGGGTATGCGTATCTATCCGCCATTGTATTTGAAAAAATTACGTGCTCTTTGCGATGAATACGGCGTCCTTCTTATTGCGGATGAAATTGCCACCGGTTTTGGCCGTACGGGCAAAATGTTTGCGTGCGACCATGCCGGCATTACACCGGATATCATGACCATTTCCAAAGCCTTGACCGCCGGTTATATGCCGATGTCCATCATGGCTGTTACCGATAAGATTTATGATGCCTTCTATGCCGATTATTTCGAGTACAAAGCGTTTATGCACAGTCATACCTATGCGGGCAATCCATTGGGGTGTTCAGCTGCGCTGGCTACTTTGGATATTTTGCAAAACGACGGTGTCTTAGCGGCGGCGCAAGATAAAGCGGTCTTCTTGCACAATGCCTTGGAAGATGCATTGGGTAAACATCCGAATGTGGGTGAAATTCGTCATATCGGACTCATTAATGCCATTGAATTGGTTAAAGATCCGGCAACGAAAGAACCATTGCCAAGCAAAGCACGTACAGGCTATCAGATATACAAAAAAGCATTGGACCATGGTTTATTGCTTCGTCCATTGGGTGATGTGCTCTACTTCAATCCGCCGCTCAATACGGATAATAAGACATTGACTGATGCCATCGATCGTACGGTGGAATCCTTTGCCGATGTATTAGGAAAATGAGAGGCCCCCATATTAGGTAAATGAGAGGCCGATATATTATGAAAATGAGATTATATCTCAAGATAATATGCATCTGAAAATAGGCTATTATTCGTAATTGGTATTTGTCACAGGAACAAAATAAGAGTACTCTATATATAGAAAATATTAGAATTGATATAAATTATCAATAGGAGGACTTTTATGAGCAATGTGCGAGTAACGAATATTCACGAAAATGAAGTGGAATGGCGCTCAGAACAAGAGGCGTGGAATAATCGTTCCGAATTTTTTGTGGAATTACATGACAAACAAGAACGTGCTGCGCAAGTTACGAATTTTATAGATTTTTTGAAAAAACATAACTTGTTACCGGTTCCGGGCGGTCGTACCCTCGATGTAGGCTGCGGTGTCGGTGACTACTCCTTGGGCCTTGCCAAACTGGGGTATCAGGCTACGGGCATCGATTTATCGAATGGTATGATTGCGGGCGCTCGTAAAATAGCGGAAAAAGAAGATCTTGATTTGGACCTTTACGTAGGTCCGTGGAGTGAAACCACTCGTGAAGAACTCGGCTGGGAACGTCAATTTGATTTGAGTTACAGCTTTTTCTGTCCTGTTATGTTTGACATGAACAATATTGAAGCATTGACCAAGACAAGCCGCAATGCCTGCTTGTTCGTTGGTTTTGCCGGTCGTCAGGACACTATCGTGGACGCTTTATATGAACACTTTTACGGTCAAAAAGACGACTTCAAATGGCAGGCTAATGTAGATGATGTTATTGCTACGGTTAAAAAAGTTGGCCAAGACGTGGCAGTGGAATATGTAAACGTGCCGGAAGTGGAATTTTTCACGGAAGAAGAAGCCCTTCGCTACTTTACTATGCGCCTTCATTCGGAAGAATGGGGTACGGAAGAAGCTATGCGTGCTGAAATTTTGCCTTTATTGGCGCCGTATCGCACGGAAGACGGCCGCATTCGTAATACATCGGAAGATAAGGTTGCGTGGGTTTCCTGGCGCGTTAAATAGCCTTAATTTACAAATAAATTAAATAAAGCCACGGTAGCCGAAGATGATTACGGCTTACTGTGGCTTTTTGTAGTGGTCTGAATGATAGCAGTTCAGACCATTTTCACTTTTTTAGACTTGAAAACTCAGTCTAAGTGGGTATAATGTTGTGTATGCTAAACAAATCGATATAGTTTAGTATGGATATTAGCATGACACTAGCATGCCCATTAGCATGGATATTTTATAATGTAACTTTTGATTTATTTAGGTTTTAATTTATATAGAAAGAGGCTAATTATGAGACTACTGAATAGAACATTGGCCATGTTAGGCCTGGTAGGTACATTGAGCCTATCATTGTTAGCGCCTGTACAGGCAGCGGATTATTGGTATTATGTAGGTGCCGACATTCATGATAACACAACATCCATCGACAACAGCAGCGTCGACAAAGAAGACGATGTAGCCCAACTTTGGATTCGTGTAATTCAACCGGGTGGAGACTATTATTTTGAAAAAATGGAAATTAAGAAGAATGAACGCACCATCCAAACCTTGGATATGCAGTATTTCCATCAAACCGGCATCGCTTACGATAAAAGCGAATACACTTATGATTCCAAACCGGCCGCCATTCAGGCAGGCACTATCGGCGAATCGCTGTATAATTTAGTGTGGGGTGCCAAGTAATAAATGATTTTGCATATTTTCCTGACGACGGTTCTGCCTATATTATTATTGGTCCTCATCGGCTATTTTATGGATAAAAAATTCCACATGGACCTTGATACACTCAGTAAAATGAACTTCTATGTGGTGGCGCCGGCATTTTTGTTTACGAATACATACAGTTACAACGTGACCGCTGAAAGTGCCCAAGTAGTGTGGCTCACGGTGATTGGTTTTGCGGCCACCTGGCTGGCCAGTTTGGTTTTTGAAAAAATGTTGGGCCTGTCCCGTGAAAAAAGCGGTATCTTCCGCAATGCGGTACTCTTTAATAACTGCGGTAACATTGGTGTGCCGCTTATTGTATTTATCTACTCCAATGAACCGTTTTTACAAGACGGCTCGCCTATATGGCTGCAGGCGGCTATCGCCATTCAAATCGTTGTCTTTGTTTGGCAAAACATCGTGACCAACAGCCTTGGCTTTTATTTTGCGGGACAGGGCAAAATGAGTAGCACTGATGCGGTCAAATTAGTTTTTAAAATGCCGATTATTTACGCCGTAGCCTTGGCTTTAATTTGTAATTTCGGTAAAATTCCCGTGGATCAAACATTCTTTTGGCCCGTCCTTACCAATGTGAGTAACGCTCTCGTCATGGTGGCCCTCTTTACTTTGGGCGTACAACTGGCCAGAACCCCGTTCAACTTCTTTAATCGCGACGTTATGTGGGGTAGCGCGGTCCGTTTGATTGTGGGACCATTAATGGCTTGGCTCGTTATTTGGCCCTATGAACTCATAGCCGGCCCCGTTTCGGAACTCGTTATGCAAGTCCTCGTTATCTCCGCGGCTGTGCCGGCCGGCGTAACCACAGCACTCATTGCGGGCGTACTTCGTACCGAAACTGAATACGCCACCCAACTAGTCGTCGCCACCACCGTGCTGTCGGCCGTTACATTGCCGATAGTAATTTTATTAGTTAAGTAAAACACGCGAGCTTTTTTGCGAAGGCCGTGATGCAATTTCTAAGGCTTGGTTTTGCGCAGCAAAAAGACTCTCAGAAATTGTATCACGGCCTTCTTTTCGCAGAAAACCTCTCGCCGTTTTATAACGGGGAGAGGGACTTTGCGCAAAGCCCCTGATGGAGTGTTCTACGTCGCTAAAAACAGACATAAAGTACTCTGGGAAGAAGAAATGGAGAGGTCCACATCTAAGGGTCTTTTTTGCTTGCAAAACCAAGCCTCTATCTCCCACCAACGCCGGTAAGAACAGGCATAAAGTTCTTTGCGCAAAGCCCCTGATGGAGTGTTCTACGTCGCTAAAAACAGACATAAAGTACTCTGGGAAGAAGAAATGGAGAGGTCCACATCTAAGGGTCTTTTTTGCTTGCAAAAACCAAGCCTTAGATGTGGAGCCTCTCCATTCTTTATAAGTTTATGCTGTTTTTAGCTCTGATGTAGAGCCCATCAGGAGCTTAAGGACGAACCTTATGCCGTTCTTACCAAGTCCCCATCCACGTAATAATAATGGCATTGACGAAGTCAATCAAGAAGGCACCAACGAGTGATACGATGAGCCAAGCTTTAGGGGACGGACCGTATTTTTCAGCCAAGGACTGCATGTTGGCAAGACCGTTGGCAGTAGCACCCATGGCAAAACCGATACCGCCTACGCCGAGCATAACGCCGTCGTAGTTTTTACCAAAGAGCAAGAAGTAACCGAGCCATGCGAAGACAATCATGAGAAGTGTCTGAGCAAGGAGGATGACTACGAGCGGTAAAGCCAAGTGAATCAATTCGTAGAGTTTCAAGCTGTTGATAGCCATGGTAACGTAAACTGTTAAGGCTACTTCGGATACTACATTGAGGCCGCCGCCTTGTACACGATACATACCGGAGAAATCGCCGATGTTACGGATAACAGCTGCTACGAGCATGGCACCGATGTAAGCAGGTAAGGTAATGATGGTGTTGAGGTACGCACTAAGTACGGCACCGAGACCTACGGCTACGAATACGAAGCCGGCTGCTTTTAATACGCCGTTTACGTCGGTTGTTTCTTCTTCTTCAAGAATAGACATATCGAATACATGCGGTTCCAATTGAGCTGCTGCCGGATTATCAGTATCGGCTGCCGGAATATTTTTAGTTGCATTTGGCGTTGTGGCCGGATCGATATGTTGTGTACCCGGTGTTTTAATTTTGTAGTGTTTGATTAAGAATTCGCCGAAAGGTCCACCGAGTACGAGGGCTACTACCATCCCGAAGGTTGCTGCTGTGATGGCAACGGTTGTGGCACCCGGAATACCGTAAGTGGTTTCAAAATATGGACCGAAGGCTGCCGAGGTACCGAGACCACCCATGAGGGAAACAGCACCGGCCAAGATGCCGTAGTGGAAGTCAATGCCCATGGCACCGGCAATGGACATACCCAAGAGGTTCTGAACAAAACCGAGAATGGAAGATACAATTAAGTATAAGATGAGAGCTAAGCCACCGTATTTGATGAGTTTTAAGCTGGCCATCATACCGATGGTGGTAAAGAATACTAAGAGGGCTACGGTAGATAAGGTGTTGTCAAAATCTACTTGTAGAATTCCGTATACACGCAAACCGGAAAGGATAAAAGCGAACGGTAGACCACCGATTACCGCAGTCGGTAAGCTGAGTTTTTGAAATACGGGAACTCGGTTTTTAATCCATAAACCGATGAAATACGTCACAAATGCGAGTGCGACCGCTTGTACGCTACTGATTTTGACTGTCAAGACTTCTGCGCCCATAAACAACGCCTCCTTTAAGCAAGCTGACTCCCTTATTAAAAGGGGCTTCATAATACAGGTGGGTAACCGTAGTAGTTGAATTAATTGGAATAATGATGGCATCCGGTATTATGAAACTGGAAAATGATGAGTACGGAAGGAGAGTTTTACGAGTGAAAAAGCCCTTCCTTTAATAAATATTTCAACTTGATAATATTATACTATGTGATTGCGTAAAAATACAATAAAATTTCAGTAAACTTCTATGTATACAAAAATCATGAGAATGCATTTAAGCCGATATATATTAGAATTCGTGCCTTAGTTCTTATAAAATATATTATATTATAAATTCTATATGTTGTTTATTTGTGCATAAAATATAACTAATTATACACATAAAAACAAATGTAGTTACCTTAAAAACACAATAAAATAAATAAAAGTAGAGTATATAAGGACATTTTTATATACTCTACAAAATGTATAAATGTATAGAAAATTTTGTATATTACTGTTGGTCTAAATAGAGGATAAGGTCTTTCAAATATTTTGTACCGGTTACTAAATCCTGAATGTCGATGGCTTCGGCCGGGTTGTGGCTTACGCCGGCGCGACAAGGAATGAAAATCATGCCTACATCGGTGTAATCACCCCAGTTCATGGCATCGTGGCCGGCACCGCTGGAGAGGGTCATATAATTGTACTGTTTAGCTTGAGCCACCGTTTCCATGGCTTTAATCATAGAGTCTTTGACCATGAGCGGGATTTCATCGGCGATTAGCGTGGTGTCGATAGGAATCTCGCGTTGGGCGCCGACTTGTGAAATGGCGTGCAGAATGTCTTGGGTAGCGCGCGTTTTGGCTTCGGCGGAAATGCTGCGAATGTCGAGACCTAAGGTTACTTCGCCGGGGATGACGTTCATGACACCTGGCGTGGCTTCGATAACACCGACGGTAGCTACGACCGGAATAGGTTCGCTGTTTTGAGCAATCCGTTCGGCAGCAAGGATGATTTCGGCGGCTGTACACAGACCGTCGTGGCGGTGATTCATAGGCGTGGCTCCGCTATGACCGGCGGTGCCGTGAATATGCACCTTATAGCGTGTGGGTGCAGCGATACCGGTTACGATACCTATGGTGTGGTTTGTTTTTTCGAGAACAATGCCTTGTTCGATATGAAGTTCTAAAAAGGCTTTTAGGGGCGTCGTAAATTTTGCATGAGGAAGGGTATCCGGATTAAAGCCGCGTTCTTTGAGTACTTCATAGAGACTGAGTCCCTTTTTATCGCGCAATGTTTGCAAACGATCGAGACTCAATTGACCGCGCATAGCCTGGCTTCCCAAAGTGGCACTGCCAAAGCGGCTTGATTCTTCGCACATGAAGAGGACAATATCAAGCGGATGCTCCGGCATTTCTTTTGATTCTTTTAAATCGGTGATAACTTCCAGGGCGGCCACGATACCGGCAAGACCGTCGTAGTTACCGCCTTGGGGCACGCTGTCGGTATGGGACCCCATCATGATGGCCGGGGCGTCGGGATTATGACCTTCGTAACGGCCGATGACATTGCCGAAGTCATCGATGCGTAAGCTTAGACCAAGCTCTTTCAGCTGTTTTATGAGATAGTTCCGTCCCTGCCAATCCTCATCAGTAAAGGCAATGCGATTGATTCCCGGCACACCTTCGATGGTGCTTATGGTTTGCATGGCGTTGAGATGTGCTAATAGGCGTTCTTTATTAATCATGGGGGCCTCCACAAATTAAAAATTGAATAATGATTTATAGTTAGCAAAAAAGCAGTATTTAATTCAATTGTGAGTTAAATACTGCTTTCATATTTGCGGATATATTTTGCTAAGAACGTTTAGAAATTCTTGCAAAATCTTTTGGCTATAAAGCTATTTTTTAAAATCTGTATTTACGACGATAGGAATGCGGTGTTTCCGAAGTAGCTTCTTTGAAAACCTTGCAGAAGTAGCTGGTTCGATTATAGCCCAGATTACGAGCAATGGATTCGATAGATGAGTCAGAACCGCGAAGCATCAATTTGGCCTGTTCCAATTTGCGTTCATTAATATATTGCACGAGGGACATGCCCGTTTCTTGTTTAAAGATTTTGGACAAATAGGATTCACTTAAGTAAACGTGGGAGGCAATATCCCGTAGTGAAGGGTTGTTGTTTAAATGCTTGTCGATATAAACAAGAGCCCTTTTTATTTCCGGACGATACGACGTTTTCATATGATGCTGTACATCGGATTTACTGCTTTGTAATTCAGGAATATCAAGACTGCGGTTTAATATGTCCGGGAAATAATGGCCGGCCATAAGGTTCAATACTTTAGAGGCACTATTTATTTCTTCCGTAGAATAAATGGGCAATTGACGGTAATACATTTTGGCCGTTGTGTCGTTTTGCCAATCACTGCGTGCTGCAATTTGTGGCAACTGCGGATCCGTTACGGCTGTTTGACCGGCACAAATAAAGCCCAGTAAATGACCTTCATGAATTACGGGCACAGAAAAGTCTACAATGCCTGCATGACAGCGATAAGCAGACGGGCAATGTCCTTTGGATGCTTCGAGGCCGCCATAGGCGTCGCAATAGGCGCAAAGACGCGACAATGTAGGATGACTGCGAATATACTTGCAAAAATTACTGAAGTTGTATTTGCACGAAAGCACACGACCGCGCAAATCTACATATACGGCTGCTAATTCCGTAATGTTTGTAAAATCACGCATGATCTCATTAATCATGGTTGTTTCTGTCTTAAAATTACCGGTTGGCATCGTTGCCACCCCTCTCTCTTTTCTGTTTGTATGGGCGTACAAAACAAAAGGATTAAAAAATAGTAATACAACAAATAACTAAAACTCATGATAAACACAGAACTTACTGAGGTTTTATGATTAATCGTTATACCAATTATAACAAAAAATTGTTAAAAGTAGAACAAAAAAATCAAAATTCGTAAAAATGTGTTAAAAAATGGAATACTAGTATTTTGTATAATTAGCGTATACAGAAAACCGCAAAATGTGGTGAATATTTGAATTTTTATTTTTTGTTTTATGTGCGCCCAAGATAGGAGATGAATTGTATGTCGCAAGAAGCACTAGGTATGGTTGAAACTAAAGGCTTAGTCGGTGCTATTGAAGCCGCCGATGCCATGGTAAAGGCCGCCAATGTAGCCCTCGTGGGAACTGAAAAAATTGGTTCCGGTCTCGTAACCGTTATGGTACGAGGCGATGTAGGTGCCGTAAAAGCATCTGTCGATGCCGGTGCAGCAGCTGCCGAACGAGTAGGGCAAGTTGTCTCGACGCATGTAATTCCACGGCCTCACAAAGATGTGGAAAGCGTTATCTTAAAGGAAAAAGGTGAAGCTTAATGAGTAATACGGATCAAATGGTTGATGAGATTTTGAAACGCGTTTTACAAAAAGCCGATAACTTATCGGCAGCCACCCCGAATCAAAGTGAAAGCAAAGGAGCGGAACAAATTATGGCGAACAGTTGCAGTTTAACAGAATTCATTGGCACGGCAAAATTTGGTGATACTATCGGTTTAGTAATCGCTAACGTGGATCAACAAGTATTGGATGCCATGAAATTAACAAAAAAATATCGTTCAATCGGTGTTGTAGGTGCTCGTACCGGTGCCGGCCCTCACATTATGGCCGCTGATGAAGCCGTAAAAGCTACCAACACTGAAATCGTAAGCATCGAACTCGCGCGCGACACTAAAGGCGGCGCCGGTCACGGTTCCTTAATCGTATTCGGTGGCGACGACGTTTCCGACGTAAAACGTGCCGTTGAAGTAACGCTTAAAGAAGTTGAACGTACTTTCGGCGACGTATACGCTAATGAAGCAGGCCACATCGAATTACAATATACAGCTCGCGCAAGCCATGCTATTAACACCGCATTCGGCGCTCCTGAAGGCAAAGCATTCGGCCTTATCGTAGGTGCTCCGGCAGCTATCGGCGTGGTAATGGCTGATGTGGCTGTAAAAGCAGCTAACGTAGACGTTATCGGCTATGCATCTCCTGCAAACGGCACAAGCTTCTCCAACGAAGTAATTTTACAGATCTCCGGTGATTCCGGTGCAGTTCGTCAGGCTGTTATTACAGCTCGCGAAATCGGTAAAGAATTATTAGGCACTTTAGGTAGCGAACCTAAAAATGATGCTCCTTCTTACATTTAACTTCGATAGAAAGGAAGCTTGACATATGAGATCAAAACGTTTTGAAGTATTAAGCAAACGCCCTGTTAACCAGGATGGTTATGTAAAAGAATGGGTGGAAGAAGGCTTTATAGCCATGGAATCGCCGCAGGATCCTAAACCTAGTATCCGCATTGAAAACGGTCGAATTGTAGAACTTGACGGCAAACGTCGTGAAGATTTCGACTTGATTGATACATTTATTGCTAATTATGCAATCCGCTTGGAACGTGCTGAAGAAGTTATGGCTATGGATTCCCGCAAAATCGCCAACATGATTTTGACACCAACCGTACCTCGCAGCGAAATCGCCAGTCTTGCAAAATCCATGACTCCGGCCAAAATGGTTGAAGTAGTAAGTAATTTCAACGTTGTTGAAATGATGCAATGTATGCAGAAAATGCGTGCTCGTCGCACCATGGCTAACCAGGCTCACGTAACAAACGTTAACGATAACCCGGTTCAAATCGCTGCTGATGCGGCTGAAGGTGCACTTCGCGGTTTTGCCGAAGAAGAAACAACCGTAGCGGTTGCTCGTTATGCACCGCTTAACGCTATCAGTATCTTGGTAGGTTCCCAAGCCGGTCGTCCGGGCGTATTGACTCAATGCTCCTTGGAAGAAGCTACTGAATTGGAACTCGGTATGCGCGGTTTCACAGCGTATGCTGAAACAATTTCCGTATACGGCACTGAAGATGTATTCACCGATGGTGATGACACTCCATGGTCGAAAGCATTCTTAGCATCCGCTTATGCTTCCCGTGGTTTGAAAATGCGTTTTACTTCCGGTACAGGCTCTGAAGTTCAGATGGGTCAAGCAGAAGGTAAATCCATGTTATACCTTGAAACTCGTTGCCTCTACATTACTAAAGGCGCCGGCGTACAAGGTATCCAAAACGGTTCTGTAAGCTGTATCGGTATTCCGGCAGCTGTACCTTCCGGTATTCGTGCGGTATTGGCAGAAAACTTGATCGCTGCTATGCTCGACCTCGAATGTGCATCCAGTAATGACCAGACATTCAGTCATTCCGACTTACGTCGTACGGCTCGTACACTCATGCAGTTCTGCCCTGGTACTGACTTCATCTGTTCCGGTTACAGCTCCACGCCAAACTATGACAACATGTTTGCCGGCTCCAACTGGGATGCGGAAGACTATGATGACTGGACAATCATTCAGCGTGACCTCAAAGTTAACGGCGGTTTGAAACCGGCTACGGAAGATGCTGTAGTAGCTGTTCGTAATAAAGCAGCTCGTGCGCTTCAAGGTTTATTCGCTGAACTCGGCTTACCGGCTATTACCGATGAAGAAGTAGAAGCTGCTACTTATGCTAACGGTTCCAAAGATATGCCGCCTCGCGATAAAGTAGCTGACATCAAAGCAGCTGCCGATCTTATGAATCGCGGCGTTACCGGTATTGACTTTGTAAAAGGTCTTGCTAAACGCGGCTTCAATGATTTAGCCCAAAGCGTTCTTAATTTGTTGAAACAGAAAATTGCCGGTGACTACTTACAGACATCCGCTATTTTTGACGATAAATTCAATGTAATTTCAGCAATTAACAATCCTAACGACTATGCCGGCGTTGGCACAGGTTATCGTTTGGAAGGCGAAGATTGGGAAGTAATTAAAAATATTCCTAACGCAATCGATCCGCGTGATATTTAAGGAGGCATCAATATGGCTGAAGTTAATGAGCAAGTTTTACGCGCACTGATTATGGAAGTGCTTAAAGAAATGGGTAGCGCCAGCAAGCCTGTTACTTTTGCCGGTTCCTCCGAAACGGCGGCTCCGGCTCGTCCTAAAGAAGAGGACGTAGATGATACTTGGATTCAGACCGGCGGCCCGGCTGAAGCCCATACATCACCTGATGAAGTGGTTATTGCTGTAGGTCCTGCATTCGGTCGCAGCCAACGCACGACTATCGTAGGCGTACCACATCGCAATGTAATCCGTCAACTCGTTGCCGGTATTGAAGAAGAAGGCTTAAAAGCTCGTGTAGTTCGTGTATATCGTTCGTCCGACGTAGCAGCCGTAGCCGTTGAAGGCGACCGCTTATCCGGTTCCGGCGTTTGCATCGGTATTCAATCCAAAGGTACTACCGTAATTCACCAACGTGATTTACAACCGTTATCCAACTTGGAATTATTCCCACAAGCACCATTGCTTACGGAAGAAGTATACCGCGCCATCGGTAAAAACGCAGCTAAATACGCTAAGGGCGAATCCCCTAATCCGGTAGCTACGCTTAACGATCAAATGGCACGCCCTAAATATCAAGCGTTGTCAGCCCTTTTACACATTAAGGAAACAAAACGAGTGGTTAAAGGTAAACCGGCTGATGAATGCCGCGTAAGCCTATAAGGAGGCCTTTATGAGTCAAGATATGGAAGCGATGATTCGCAAAATTTTAGAAGATATGCAAAAGGGAACCCCTTCTCCGGTAAGTGCCGTAGCTCAGACAAGCACAACCGAACACGTTGCTACAGTAGCGGATTACCCAATTGCTAAAAAACATCCTGAATGGATTAAAGTGGGCAATCGTTCCTTAGATGATATTACCTTGGATGCCGTTATGGCCGGTCAGGTTTCTATGGATGATATGCGTATCAGCCCTGAAATCTTAAAAGCACAAGGTCAAATCGCTAAAGCCGGCGGTCGCGATCAGATTGAATACAACTTCTCCCGCGCTGCTGAAATGACTAAAGTAGGCGATAAACGCTTATTGGAAATGTACAATGCCCTTCGTCCATACCGTTCCTCCAAACAGGAATTATTGGCTATGGCTGATGAACTTGAAAAAGAATACGGTGCTGTAATTTGCGCTGAATTCGTTCGTGAAGCGGCTGAAAACTATGAAAAACGTAAGAAATTGAAAGGTGATAACTAAGAGTTAGGAGTTTTGTGTATGAAGCGAGTCGTTGGTATTGATATAGGTAATTCCACAACAGAATCAGCGTTAGCGGAAATCCACGAGTCCGGTGAAGTTCGTTTTCTCGGATCGGCGATTGCCAATACGACCGGGATCAAAGGAACTAAGGATAATATTCAAGGACTCTTTGAATCGCTTCGTCAACTGGTTGCCAAAACGGGCCTGTCCCTTAAGGACATTGACTTAATTCGTATCAATGAAGCTACCCCGGTTATTGGCGATGTGGCGATGGAGACGATTACAGAAACGATTATTACCGAATCAACCATGATTGGGCATAATCCGAAAACTCCGGGCGGTCTAGGTATCGGTGTGGGCTATACGGCTCATATCCTACAATTGCTGGATAAACCTATGTCGGATGATTATATTGTAGTCGTACCGAAAGAAATAGATTTTCAGCTTGTAGCCGAATTGATTAATGCGTATGTAACAAAAGGCTATCGCATCAAGGGCGCTATCTTGCAGGCCGATGACGGCGTGCTCGTAGCCAACCGTTTGCAACAGCCGATTCCGATTATTGATGAAGTAGCCTATGTCGATAAAGTACCGCTTGGTATGTTGGCTGCAGTGGAAGTAGTAGAACCGGGTAAAGTAATTTCCCAATTGTCTAATCCTTACGGTATTGCTACAGTTTTCAACTTGACAGCGGATGAGACCAAGAACATAGTACCTATCGCCAGAGCACTTATCGGCAATCGTTCGGCGGTGGTTATTAAAACCCCTGCCGGTGATGTCAAAGAACGTGTAATCCCTGCCGGGTCCATTGTGGCATCCGGCGACGGACGTACCGTATCCATCGATATTTCAGCAGGTGCCGAACAGATTATGGCTACCCTTGGTCAAGTGTCCCACATCGACAATGTATGCGGTGAAGCGGGCACGAATGTGGGCGGTATGCTGGAACGAGTTCGTCAGACTATGGCGGACTTAACCAATAAATCACCAAATGATGTTTTTATTGAAGATTTACTGGCAGTAGATACATCGGTACCGATTAATGTGAAAGGCGGCCTTGCCGGTGAGTTCTCTATGGAACAGGCCGTGGGCATTGCCTCCATGGTTAAATCGGATCACTTACAGATGGAAATTATCGCCAAAGAAGTAGAACGGGAGCTTAAAATCCCTGTAGAAATCGGCGGTCAGGAAGCTGAATCGGCTATTCTCGGGGCTTTGACTACACCGGGTACGGAAACGCCGTTGGCAATTCTGGATCTCGGGGCAGGCTCTACCGATGCTTCGATTATGTCACCTGACGGACGGGTTACGGCTATTCACTTAGCCGGAGCCGGCAATATGGTAACAATGTTGATTAACTCTGAATTGGGACTGGAAGATATCCATTTAGCTGAAAGCATTAAGAAATTCCCATTAGCCAAAGTAATCAGCGTGTATCATATCCGCCATGAAGACGGCAATGTGCAGTTTTTTAAAGATCCGTTACCGGCCGATTTATTCGCCAAGACGGTAATTGTAACCGACGAAGGACTCGTACCTATCGAAGGGGACCAATCAATGGAAAAAATCAAGATTGTCCGTCAAACTGCGAAGGAACGTGTTTTTGTAACCAATTCCCTGCGAGCCTTACGGGCTGTAAGCCCAACGCACAATGTGCGTGATATTCCTTTCGTAGTTATTGTAGGCGGTTCGGCTTTGGACTTTGAAGTGCCGCAGCTCGTAACGGATGCGTTGTCTCATTATAATCTGGTAGCCGGTCGCGGCAATGTGCGCGGCACCGAAGGGGCACGTAATGCGGTGGCCACCGGCTTGATTCTATCGTATGCCAAAGAGCGGAGGGGATAAATTATGGAGGTTATCATTGCACCTAAACCGACCATTATGATTTATCACCACCCCAATGTATCAGTGGAAACTATTCAGGATCTCTTGTTCGGCATTGAAGAAGAAGGCATTCCCTATAGCTTAGAGGCACGTGCCGCAAGCGATGATATATTGCTTATGGCTGATGAAGCCTCTCATGCATCGGCCTTATCCGTAGGAGTAGGCTGCAGTGCTGATACTTTGGTGTTAAGTTATAAAAACTTACCGCCTCATCAATTTATATATCGTTTGCGTAATTATAAACAAGCAAAACAAACTATGCGAGCGTTAGGGGCCAATGCAGCTCGCCTGGTAAAAGGCAATCCTTTTAAAACCGACCCCGGATTGGAGGTGGCATTTTGAAAGAAGCATTAGGACTCTTGGAAGTAGCAGGCCTCGCAGCGGCCATTAAAGCGGCTGACGTGATGGTGAAAGCAGCTAATGTAACGATTTTGAACGTGGAAAAAGCACGTGGCGGCGGTTGGATGACCGTTAAAGTAACCGGTGATGTAGGCGCGGTTCAGGCAGCTGTACAAGCCGGGGTAGCCCAAGCTAAACACGAACGTCATTACATTGCTCATAAGGTAATTCCAAGACCGGCTGAAGGCATTGACGCAATGCTGTTAAGCGGTGGCGGTAAACCGGTATTGAACCCTCAGGCAACGGAAGTTGTGAAGGAGGACATACCGACTCCCGCTGAAAAAACCGAAGTAAAACCGGTGGCGGCTACTAAAGTAGCGGCACCTGGTAAGGCACCGGCCAAAGCTGAGGCTAATACAACAGCTTCTACGGCTAAACCGGTGAAGCGTACACCGGCTAAAGCAACCGAAGCGGCTAAACCGGCTGAAACTGCTAAAGCAGAACCGGTAAAAGCAGCAACTTCGACGGCGACAAAAGCGCCGGCTAAAGCGGCCGAACCGGTTAAACCGGTTGAAACTGCCAAAACTGAGGCGTCTGACACAAAACCAACCGCAACCACCAAGGCGGCACCTTCCGTTGATACAACGAAAGAAGCCTTGCTGCAGGTTGTAAAACCAACGCCAAAGAAACGGCCGAGTCGAGCTAAAACAACTACAAAACCAAAAGAATAACCCAAAAGGTAAGTACTTTGGTTAAAACACAAGATTTACAGATAAGCAGGATCCATTAAAGGAGGATTTATAATGAATAATGCATTAGGCATGGTAGAAACAAAAGGTTTAGTAGGCGCTATTGAAGCAGCCGATGCTATGGTAAAAGCAGCTAACGTAACATTGACCGGTTATGAAAAAATCGGTTCCGGTTTGGTAACTGTAATGGTTCGTGGTGATGTAGGCGCTGTTAAAGCCGCTGTTGATGCAGGTTGCGCAGCAGCTGCTAAAGTGGGCGAAGTTGTATCCACTCATGTAATTCCACGCCCTCATAGCGATGTAGAAAGCATCTTGGTTAAATAAGGCCATTGCTTTTTATAAAACACTTGAATTAGTAACACTGATTACAGATTAACTAATTAGCAAAGGATAACCTATGATGGATAAAGATGCTTTAAAAGAGCTGATTCGCCAGATTATCCAAGATGTGCAGACGCCGGAAATCCCAATTGGGATTTCCAATCGTCACATTCATCTCAGTCAAGCCGATTATGACCGTTTATTCCCTCATGTGACCATACAGTCCAAGAAACAATTAAAACAACCCGGTGAATTTGCGGCTGAACAAGTGGTAACTATTGTGGGTCCAAAGAATGAAATCGGTAAAGTTCGTTTATTGGGACCGCTTCGCAAAGCATCGCAAGTGGAAATTTCGCAAACTGATGCTCGTATGCTGGGCGTAAAACCACCGATTGTGTTATCCGGTCAGCTTGATAAAGCGGTGCCGATTACCTTAAAAACGGAATTCGCTCAAATTACGATTCCTTGCTGTATCATCGCCAAGCGTCATATCCATGTGAATGCCGATGATGCGCCAAAGTTGGGTGTAAATAATGGCGATACCGTAAAGGTACGAGTTGTGACACCGGAACGAACGACTGTTTTCGAAGATGTTATCATTCGCGTTTCCCCTGATTATGTGACGGAAATGCATTTAGATACGGACGAGGCGAATGCGGCACAAGTGGATGCTCATACGATGGCGAAAATAGTACGGTAGGAGGCAAGTATGCGCAGTATTGAAGAAGTAAATCAACTATTGGCCGCTTTTAATCAATGCGTTGAGGAAGGAGCGACACGCACAATTTCAGAAAAGGAAGCTGATACCTTACGGGTCGGCGTCGATCTTGGCACATCGTCCATCGTTCTTGCCGTAGTTGATGCGGGCGGTCAACCGGTATACGGTGCTTTTGAATACGCGCAGGCCGTAAGAGACGGCTTAGTGGTAGATTATGTGGGGGCGGTTACCATAACTCGGCGTTTAAAAGCAAAAGCCGAAGCGGAACTGGGTTGCTCCTTAACGAAAGCAGCAGCGGCCGTACCGCCCGGTACTTTAGGCAAAAACAAAGACGTGGTAAGTCATGTCCTTGAAGGCGCTGATTTTGAAGTAACCGCCATATATGATGAACCGACGGCAGCCGCCTTGGTACTTGATATGGTAAATGGTGCTGTAGTCGATGTGGGCGGCGGCACGACGGGAATTACCGTGATTAAAC
Source organism: Veillonella sp. CAG:933 (assembly GCF_000431435.1). Taxonomy (NCBI): domain Bacteria; kingdom Bacillati; phylum Bacillota; class Negativicutes; order Veillonellales; family Veillonellaceae; genus Veillonella; species Veillonella sp. CAG:933. Next base: position 10,942 of record NZ_HF986238.1, on the reverse strand, counting down.
GGCGCAAAGTGAGTTACACCGCCGATGAACCGACCGGCGG
>NZ_HF986238.1:0-10892 GCF_000431435.1 Veillonella sp. CAG:933 | reverse complement strand
CCGCCGATGAACCGACCGGCGGCTCTCATATGACGCTTGTGCTGAGCGGTAACTATGGAATTTCCCAAGCTGATGCGGAACTTCTCAAGCGAGATCATTCAAGAGAACGGGAAGTGTATCCGGTAATTCGCCCGGTAGTCGAAAAAATGGCCACCATAACCAATAAAGCCTTGACGGACGGGGCCTATCGCAAGAACGGTCCGGTATATGTCGTAGGTGGGGCCACTAATTTTACCGATTTTGCTGATACCTTTGAGAAAGTCATCGGACGGGAGGTTATAAAGCCTCTATATCCGGAATTTGTAACCCCTTTAGGAATTGCTCTTGGCAGTGTATAACTCAAATGTGGATTTCATGGCTAAGGTGAAGTGCTGATAGAGTTAAAAAACATTGCTACAGGCAATTTTACAGGGAATGAGGTAGTTATGGACGAAATTATTGCAGCAGTACTCAAACGCTTGCAGGCGCGAATGGAAAGCCGAGGACAGGTGGATTTGGCTCACGACGGCAAGCTTGAGGAACGCACCTTGCTGCATCATCAACGGGTGGAGGTTACCGGCGTAACTCAATCACAATTAAACGAACTGACGGAGCGAGTCGAAGGTCCTTTAGTGACTTGGTTTGACCGGGCTGTCGCTTATGGTTGCGATATGACGGTTGTTACGGATATGTGTGTCAACCAACAATGGAATCCGGCGATGATAGTAAGCTGGCCGTTTACCTTTAAAGATAAACAAGGTCGCAAGGTATACAGTTTCAAAGAGCGCATCATTAGTGCGTCGGCGATTCGTACCTGCAACAAAGAGTCCGTTATACTAATATTTCGTGGTCAGCGATTTACCGCTCTCGGGCTTGATGAATTGCGCGACCGCCACCTTGTATGTGTAGAAGGGACGAAACGATATGCAGACTGGTAGAGTAATAGGCAGTATTGTATCGACACAAAAACACGAGTCCTTAGTGGGCTTAAAGTTGATGATTATACAATACGTTGACGGCAATCAGGAACCGTTACCTTCGTATGAAGTGGCGGCGGACACTGTGAGTGCCGGGATTGGTGAATACGTATTATTGACCCGCGGTTCTTCTGCTCGTCATGTATTCGGCGACGGACAGGACATCAATAGCGCTGTTGATTGCGCTATCGTAGGTATTATAGACAGTTTTGATAAATAGGAGGCCCACCATGGCTATTTACACAAAAACGGGCGATAAGGGCACGACGGGACTGTTTGACGGTACTCGCGTTGCCAAAAACTCGGAACGGGTCAACACCTATGGCACCCTTGATGAGTTGAATGCGCACTTAAGTGTGTGTGAAAAATTGGTGCGGTATCCGGAAACAAAACAAATTTTACATAATTTACAAGGCCTGTTATTTAGACTTTGTGCGGAAGTAGCGACGATGGATCAAGCTAAACTAACACAGTACAGCACCCTCATCAGTGAGGAGGATATAAAAGAGCTGGAATCAATCATCGACCGCTATACGCAATTATTGCCACCGCTCACAAGTTTTATATATCAGGGCAATAATTTAGCAGCTGCTGAGCTTCATGTGGCCCGTACCGTTTGCAGACGGGCAGAACGAAAACTCAACGGTTTGCGGCAGGGCGAACCGGTTAGACCGACAGCGTTAGCGTTTGTAAACCGGTTGTCTGACTGCATCTATACGCTGGCGCGTATGGAAGACTTCATGTTCTATGTGGACGAAGTTTCTTCAAAGGTTATGGCTAAATTGGATGGGGCAGTAGAAGCGGCTTCACCTGCTAAGAGCCATACCGAGGTTGGAACCAAGCCCATAAATGAAGAAGAACGACTGCGTCGTATGGCCATGTGCTTACTGGAAGGAGCAACGGCTAAAAGCGAAGCTATGGGCGTACCGGTTGTTATTACTGTAGTGGATGTACACGGTAATCCTGTTCTTACGTATCGCATGGCTGATGCGTTGCTCGTAAGTACCGAAATTTCGGCCGGCAAAGCCTATACGGCAGTGGCTCTAAAATGTAAGACCCAAGCTTTGAAAGAAATCACTCAGCCCGGGGCTGATTTATATCAAATTGAATCCATGGTATCCAGGCCTTTAGTTACATTTGGCGGCGGCTTTCCGCTGACGCAAAACGGTAAGCTCATAGGTGGCTTAGGTATTAGTGGGGGGACAGTCGCTGAAGATGTGACTATCGGAGAATATGCAATGGATTATATGGAGGCAAAGTATGGAAAATAAACAAGAGTTAGAACGTATGATTCGCTCTATGGTTATGAATATTATGAATGGTACGGACACAGCAGCTACCGCTTCTGAAGGTGCCTTACCTGACGAACCGGGCGTTTTCAGTACTGTTAATGCAGCCGTAGCAGCCGCTAAACAGGCACAAATTCAATTCGAAGAATGCACCTTGGCTACACGCGGTAAGGCCATTGAAGCGATTCGTCAGAGTATGCGTCCGTTAGTGAATAAATTGGCTCAGATGACCTATGACGAAACCGGTATGGGCCGTGTAGCAGATAAGATTATTAAATTAAATCTTACTCTCGACAAAACACCGGGGGTAGAAGACTTAGTAACGGAATGTGAAACCGGTGATAACGGGATGACTTTATACGAATTATCCCCGTACGGTGTTATCGGGGCTGTTACGCCAAGTACTAACCCAAGTGAAACTTTAATTTGTAATGCTATTGGCATGTTAGCGGCAGGCAATGCGATTTTCTTCAGCGTTCATCCGGGTGCTAAAAAAATATCCCGTTGGCTCGTAAGCGAACTTAATAAAATCGTAGCTGATGCTATCGGCATTAATAACTTAATCGTAACGATTGCAGAACCGTCCATTGAAGCGGCTCAGGAAATGATGGTACATCCGGATATTCCTTTATTGGTTGTAACCGGTGGCCCGGGCGTTGTACATCAGGCATTGTGCAGCGGTAAAAAAGTAATTGGTGCCGGTGCCGGCAATCCGCCTGCATTTGTTGATGAAACAGCCAATATTCGTCAGGCTGCTCAGGATATCGTAATGGGCGCCAGCTTTGATAATAATATTCTCTGCATTGCAGAAAAAAGCGTGGTAGCCGTTCGTTCCATCGCCGACGAATTGATTGAAGAAATGAAAAAGGCCGGTGCGGTTCTTATCGAACGAGAAGATCAAATCCAAAAATTATTGGATATTACGTTGCAGAAAAACTGTACACCAAGCCGCAAATATGTAGGCCGCAATGCCGCTGTAATCTTGCGTGATGCAGGTATTGAAGTAGACGGCGATCCTCGCCTCATCATCATGAAAACCGACAAACATCATCCGTTTGCTACGATTGAAATGTTGATGCCGATTTTACCGATTGTAACGGTAGAAAACTTCGAAGACGGTTTGGCAACTTGCTTATTCTTAGAAGCCGGCTTACATCATACGGCAACCATGCATTCTCTTAACTTGGAACGCCTTAACAAAATGGCACGCGCTATGAAAACGTCCATTTTCGTTAAAAATGGTCCATCCTATGCCGGTCTCGGTTACAACGGTGAAGGGACTACAACGTTTACGATTGCTACACCAACCGGCGAAGCAACTACATCGGCTCGTCACTTCGCACGTCGCCGTCGTTGCTGCTTAACTACAGGCTTCCAAATTCGTTAGGAGGCAGCTATGAATCAATGGACATTTCCTACTAAAATCTTTGCCGGCCATGATTCCCTCTTACGATTGAAGCAATTTCGGCAAGAGCGGATCTTGGTCGTGTGTGATCCGTTTTTAGAAGGAACAGAAAATTTAAACTATATTTTGAATGAGCTCCGCCCACAGAACGAGGTGAGCATTTATACGGACGTTGTGCCGGATCCGCCTATCAGCCATGTGGTTAAAGGGGTGGAATTCATTCAGAAACTACAACCTACAGTAGTAATTGCCATTGGTGGCGGATCGGCTATCGACTTAACCAAAGCCGTATTGTACTTCGCTCGTCATATGGGGTATGGCGGGGTGCGTTATTTTACGGTAATTCCGACTACCAGCGGCACCGGTTCCGAAGTAACGTCATTTGCCGTTATTACGGATCCTACTTCGCAGACAAAATATCCTATATTAGATGAAAGCTTATTGCCGCAAGAAGCGATTTTAACGCCGCTTTTTGTCAAAACGGCACCACCTAAAGTAACGGCCTACAGCGGTATGGACGTATTGGTTCATGCTATTGAAGCCATCGTTTCAACGGGGGCTAATCATTTCACGGATGCGCTCGCCGAAAAAGCCTTGGAGTTGGTATTCGAATACCTGCCTAAGTGTTTTGCACCGGGAGCTACGGAAGAAGACCGCATGGGGATGCATGAAGCATCCTGTATGGCGGGGCTCGCTTTTAACCGAGCCGGACTCGGTATTACCCACGCCTTAGCACATCAGCTGGGCGGTCAATTCCACATCCCTCATGGTTTGGCCAATGCGATGCTTATCGCCAGAGTCGTTATGTTTAATGCTTTTCATAGTGAAAAAGCGTATGAGAAATATGTACAACTTGCAAAGAAGCTCGGCTTTGCAGATAGAGGTACAGACAAGAGAGATGCTTTAGTTGCGTTAGTTAAAGCTATCTTACAACTTGCGCGAACCGTTGAATGTCCGCTCAATATCAGTGCGGCTGCCAATGTTTCGGCACAGGAGGCAAGACAGAAAGTTTCTATTATGGCGGATAAAGCATTGCAAGATATGACCTATCAGACAAATCCATATGCCGCCTCGAAGGACGATCTGGAAAATCTATTATTAATGATCATGTAAGGAGTCGCGTATGGATACACAGATCCTGATTAGTGAGTTTATTGGCACAGCAGTTTTAATGGCTTTTGGTAGTGGGGTTAACTCCTCGGTTTTACTAAAAAATACGTTGGCGAAAGCGTTTGCGCCAAATTGGATGAGTTTGATTTTTGGTTGGGGTCTGGCCGTAACCTTTGCCGTGTATATCGGTATAGCACTCGGCGGTCCGGCTCATTTGAACCCGGCTATTACTATTTCCTTCGCTGCCGGCGGCCTTTTTCCGTGGGACCAGGTATTGCCTGTTGTGGCAGCCCAAATGTTGGGAGGCTTCGTTGGTTCCGCTATTACTATGATTCACTATTTCCCTCACTTCAAACAAACCGGTCCGGATGAAGGCAATGTAGTTGGTATTTTTGCCACCGGCCCGATGAGTGATAACCGCTTCATGAACTTATTATCCGAAGTTATTGCTACGTTTATGTTTATATTGGCAATTCTTTGTCTCGGCAAAATGAGTGACGGTTTATTCCCATTCATCGTTGGTATGTTAGTTGCGTCCATTGGTTTTTCCTTCGGTTCTACCACCGGTTTTGCGCTCAACCCTGCGCGCGACTTTGGCCCTCGCTTGGCCTATGCAATCTTACCGGTACCTAACCGCGGGACGGCTAATTGGGGTTACGCCTGGGTTCCTGTTATCGGACCTATCATCGGGGCAACCATAGCCGTATTATTCTTCTTGGCTGTTGCGCCTAAATAAGAAAACGACGAGTATCCTAAACGCAGATCATTAACTCCCCAGCTATTAATTTTAGTTAAGCGGGTTGTTGGTATATGAATCGCAATTAGGATGGGTATTAAAGGGATACAACGTATTCAGCTTAGGCTGATACGGAGTGAGTAATGTTAGGTAATTACTGCTCATAAAAAGAGCGGAGGAGGCTCAGGGCGGTAATTACCTAATGAATCATAAAGTTTTAATCAAACGAATTGATGGATCATATACGACAAATTAAAACATACCAGACTAATTGAAACATGTCAGGAATCTGAGTATATCAATTATAAAGGGACTGTGGCTTGCACAGAAAGGATTGTATTATGGATTTTTTAGACGCTGTAGAAAATAAACAACGCATTATTCAGGAATTTGTACCCGGCAAACAGGTTACAATTGCTCATATTATTGCGAATCCAAAGCCGGAATTATTCCGCAAAATGGGGTTAGATGAGAAAAAACGCGGAGCTATCGGTATTTTGACGATTACTCCCGGTGAAGGTACCATTATTGCTGCCGATATTGCGACTAAGGCTGCAGGTATTGAATTGGGCTTTGTGGATCGCTTTTCCGGTGCCTTATTGATTACGGGTGATGTATCCGGTGTAGAATCGGCTATGAAAGCCGTGATGGAAGGTTTGGATAAAATTTTAGGATTTTTCCCAACGCAAATCACACGTACCTGATGAATTAATTCGTCAGTTATTCATGCTAGTGTCATTTATTTAATAGGTATTTAGAGGAAATCTGTAGTATAATAGATGTCAGTGGTGCTAGTGGCCTGCAGATTCGGAGGTGAGCAGATGGAACAGACGGACCAAGCGTTAAAAACTGTAATCATGGTGGGGCGTACGGAAGTTGGTAAGACGACGTTGGCCAATACGTTGATGTACGGCAGTCCGGAAGCTCGAAAAACTCAATCCATCGGCCGCATTGGATCGATTATCGACACACCCGGTGAATTTGTAGAAAATCCCATATATTATCGGGCAATTTTGTTGAATGCCTATGATGCAGATATCGTCTTGTTTTTAAATGAAGCGGATGAAAAGGAAAGTATTTTTCCGCCGAACTTTGCCGCTTCTTTTAATCGAGAAGTTATCGGGGTTATTACGAAGATGGACCTAGGTGGCGATGTGACCAGAGCTCGCAAAAATCTTAAAGAGGCGGGAGTCAGCCGAATATTTGAAATATCGGTACATGATGCCGAATCCGTAAAGGAATTGCATGATTATATTTCTCAGGAGCCGCAACCGTAATATACGGGACGCCGGTATAAGACATTAGTAGTGAATATGATGGTGGTAAATTATGAATTTTAAGCAGAATTTAGCAAGTGTATTAGCTGGTGCCTATAAGCTGGATTATCGTTGGCTCCAGATTAAGAATCATGAAATATTTATTTATAAGGATGTAAAGAACGCTGCGGAAACACCGCTGGCTTTACATTTCGATCCTGCCTTCAATGCGCAGGTTATCACATTGTGTGAAGAAACCGTAGGTTCTATTACTGAACCGATTTTGATTGATACTATTTTACAAGCTCATTGTGCGGCGGAAGCCCATGAAATTTATTATGATGAAAAGCTCTATGCTGAAAAAGCGGTAGCGATTCGTCATAAGCCTAATGAATTGACCGCTATTTTAGAAACCGGCGAGCGCTATTTGCTCACTTTGAACGGCGTAGTTAAAACGAATCCCGGCGACTGGGTAATTCGTGGCGTTAACGGGGAAGAATATCCTTGTGATCCGGAAATTTTTAAAATGTTATATGATGTAATGGACGAATCCAAAAAATAATATATTGAATAGGATTCTTAATTATCGAATGTTCAGGCATCGGTCTATTGACCGATGCCTTTTTGTATGTAATTTCAGAGAACTAAAAAGGATGATGAGTCAGGTGGCTCATCATCCTTTTTTCATAGTATGTTACATTTAGGAATAGTAAATCTTAACATGTTTCAGTATTCAATTGGAGATACTATATAAGTGATTTATAGTTTTACGGTTTCCCCGTCTTCAGGAATGGTTACTTGATCTTGTAAGCCCATGCCGTCAACGTATTTTTTCATCGTTTTGCGGTCAACAACAGCATGGTTTACCGTATCCATGTGAACCGTTAAGATTTTAGCGTTAGGCGCTAAGGTAGCAGCTTTACCTACATCTTCGGTACCCATGATGATGCTGTCTTCAAAACCGAGTAATTTAGCATAACCGGTGTTCATTATGAGTACGTCAGGATTGAATTTGCTGATAGATTTAGTAATATCCGGAGTCCAAACGGTGTCCCCCATGATGTAAACAGTTTTTTCGTTTGGCATGGTGAATACAACGCCCATGGTTTCACCTAAGAGGTCGGCCGCCTGTTTATTTTGGTACATAGCGTCGGTACCGTGAGTTGCGTTGCGGTGAGACAATGTTACACCTTCAAAGGTAGCTGTATCGCTTAATACACGTACATCTTTAAAACCTTGGCTCTGAATTAAGGCTTGGTCAGATGCGTTTTGAACGAAGATAGGGGTATCTTTGTTAATGCTTTTAGCAGCCGCCTCATCCCAATGATCCGGATGAGTATGGGTTACTACTACAGCATCTACATCGTTTAAGATTTCATTAACAGATTTTGGAAGGTCAACGAGTGGCACCCGTTGCTGACTGTTGAAGGTACCTTCAAAGCCCGGGAAGCTGTTTTTAGCAGCAAAGAATGGGTCAATGAGGAATGTTGTATCGTTGTAAGTTAATTTACCGGTAGCATTGCGGATATGTTCGTAAGAGCTGTCTGCAGAAGCAGTAAAACCGGTAGTAGCAATTACAGTAGCGGCTAAGAGGGATGCAAATAATTTTGATTTCATGATAATTCTCCTTTACATAATACACACATACTTTAAATTTACACAATTGTTTTTAACACTAATTTTAGCACTGATTTAATTTTTTCGATTAATTATGGCTTAAGTATAGCAGAATCTGTTATACTTGAAATAACAAAAAAAGACAATGTGTAAACTAATTTGACACATTGTCTAAAAGTGTATAATTGGCGAAAAAATTTTTAATGTAAAATAGCATAAATCAGCGATAAGTATTTTTACTTATATACTTGTGTAACTATATGTAACAGTGTATGGGAGGATGATGTATGAAGATTATGTCACGCAAAGAATATACCAGGCATCAAATAAAGGAAGCCTTGTTAATGCTTTTGAAAAAAGAATCATTTGAAAAAATCACTGTATCACAATTGAGTAAGACCGCCGGCATTACGCGTGCTACCTTTTATCTGCATTATACTAATCCGATGGATGTAATCGACGAGCTTTTGGAAGATGCTATAATGGCAGCCGGCGATAATGACGTAGAGGATGATAATTTAGCGCAGATTACGAAAGCTTTGAATCGGGCAAAGACCGGGGACGAACTGTATGCTGCTTATGAGTCCGTATTTTCACGGCTACCGCTCTGTCAGCGCGTTTCCGGTGAGCGTAAATATATGCCAATCTTTAAAGATGTCTTATTGGCTGAGCATATTATATATAATTTATACTTTAATGAACGGCCTAAGCAAGTGGCAGCGCTTACGAAAGAGTTAAAAGTCACGGAAGCCGTAGCTAACGCTATTTTTTTGTTTTGCGTGCACGGACTATATGCTATAAATCAAAAGTATAATTGGCAGCGTACCGAAGAGTGGCTTATGGCACAGCGGGCTCTGTTCCAATTTATGCAATCAGGAATGCAAGGCGTAGCACAAAATCGCAATTAATCGGCAGTAAATGACAATTTTAGGTGGTTTAATTGTAATATGATAGCAGATTCAGCAAGTAAGCAATTTTAATGAATCTGCTATCTTTTTAATTGCATATATAGTAATGGATACGGATTACCTTGCTCATCAAGTTCAGTGCGTTTATATACGCTAAATCCCATGTGTTCATAGAAGCCCTTAGCTTCCGGATTTTGCTCATTAACGGCAACATGATTAATTTCATAGGTATCGATGCCGTATTGAATCAATTGTTTACCAAGACCATGGCCACGCATGACCGGTGCGATAAACAACATCTCCACGGTTTGCTCGTCAATGCCCATGAAGGCAATAGGTTGTTGTGGATCATCTTCGGCTATAATTAAGTGGGGAACGGCGGTTAAAGCTTCGGGGACATATTCTTTGATAGCTAATATTTCATCATTGGATAAAAATAGGTGGGTGGCTCGTACGGAGGCTTCCCAAACAGTTGTTAATTGCTCGATAAGAGCGGTAGGACGGTTAGATACTTCGTATAGTTTCATAATAAATCACCTTTATATAAATCTCATTTTAATTACTTTAGTATAATCATATAGAGTATTAAGAAGATTATATCATATGCAGGCCGATAAGCACGGTAGGAGAGAACAGATAGTAAGATACCCGGAATATATTGAAGTATACAGTAATACACTAAAATGCGCCTTAAAGCAAAAAAGCCCATAATACGAATGCTTTTGCGCAAACGCATTATGGGCTTTGAATTATTGGTTATGTTATTTTTCCGGATGATGCACGAGTACTTTATCCGTATCGATTTCGTGGATTTTGTGGAAGTATTCTTGAGCATATTCCAAATCTTCCGGTGTGTTGATGTCGATGAAAATATCCGCTTCCAACGTGTTTTCCTTCAATGGTAATTGTAAAAGCGGTACTTCTTTGTAGAAGGAATGAAGCAATTTTTCACCGGCTGCGATTTTTTCTTTCATAATCGGTAAGAGTTTACGATTATAAATGGCGTGCAAGCAAATATCTTTGCCGTTTAGGATAGGTACTACGACTTGAGCAACGCCTTGGGCTTCTACCATGCGGTCCAATACTACGAGGGAGAGGAACGGCATGTCAACGCCGATAACGAAGAGGTTTTCCGCATCGGTCGCTTCAAAAGCTGTCGCTACGCCGCCTAAGGTATGATGGCCCGGATATTTGTCTTCCACAACCGTGGCGTCCTTTAACGGTTCAAATTTATCGAAAAGGGTCTTATTATCGGTTACAATAATAGGGTCTTTTTCGAAGGAAAAAGCTAACATAGTATAAATAGTTTCAATTAATGTTTGGTCGCCGAATTTGGCAAACACTTTGTTATAACCCATGCGGGAACTGTTGTGACCCGCTAAGATAACCGGTTGTAAAGTTGCTAAATTTTCATACATAATAATGACCCCCTTTAAAATGTTCCTCTGTATAATAATGATACCATATACGCATAAATGAAATAAAGAAAAATCATGTGAAATTGAAATTCTATAGTATTAATTTTGCATAATACATCTTGATTTAGAGGACTATATGAGCATAACGTATACTCGAAAAATGAAGTTGAAAATCACTTCCAATTAACCCTAAAAAA
>NZ_HF986237.1:0-605 GCF_000431435.1 Veillonella sp. CAG:933 | reverse complement strand
GCATTCAATGTAAGAACAGCAGCATCACTAGTTGCTACTACTCTGGCTTCTTTGTGTTTGTTGATTTTGTTTTTGAAAGCTGTAATCAAATCAGTTGCATTGGTACTCTTTGCAATTACTTCATAAGTATGAGTAAATTGCCCAGGTGCCTCATAGATGTCATTGTATACTAAACGTAATACATAACGATGACCAACTTCCGGAGTAACATTAGTAGCTGTGATTACAATTTCATCTTCAGCTGCAGCTACATATTCACTAAATACCATGTGAGGTTTAGAACCTTTCATGATAGGCATTGAGAAGCGAATAACTGACTTAGTTGACTTTGTACCTGCTTCATTGTAAACATCTTCTTTGCCTTCGCAAACACCAATATACAATGAACTAGCAGCTTTAGCACCAGCTGCATCTTTTACAATTGCTCTATTTTGATCAAATAATGCGATCTGACCTTCTGTCAATGCATCTGCTGTCGTATAAGATGCAGGTGCTTCAGTACCAATAAGTACTGTGTTCACATGATTAAGCATAATTTTAATTATTTATTATTGCCTGACAAAATTTTTTTAATTCTGATAAAGAAAGTTCACCTTTCATCATAT
>NZ_HF986236.1:50399-59009 GCF_000431435.1 Veillonella sp. CAG:933 | reverse complement strand
CAGCGCCCTCAACGGTCCATTTAATAAGCTGCGTTCTGTGAAAATCTCAGCTAACTCCACTCTCTGTAAGTGCACGTCTTATTTTTATCTCCGTCTCAACGGTTTATAGGTTCGCTATAAAGTTATATACGAGCCACCACCCCGGCGGCCGTTAAAATCAAATGTCTCTCACTCCATATTGCCCGGCAATCCCTATGCCGAACAAATCCTTCTCTCTGCTCCCTCAAGCTACCTTCGTGTTATCTCGTGATGTACAATTTTTATCAGTTTGTTCTTTTAACAAGAAACTCTGTCCACTTAGGTTGTATTTATAATATACACAATGACGTCAAATGTCAAGATTTTTTTTGTAAGGTTTTCATAAAATTTAAAACTAAGCTTTACCAATACCTTAATAACAAGCATTAATTGGGATTTAAAGCGTCATATATTTTTTTGAATTCTCACATCACAATCAATCTTGGTGGTATAATATACATATAGTGTATTTATTTTAGGATCCTTATATTTCGCAGTTTATTTTGGAGGGAAGTCCCATGGCCAACACCGACACCACAATTAATGCAGTTACCAATCCTGAACCGAATTACACAGCTATTAACATAGAAACAACCATTAAAAATCTGACACGCAATAACTTTGTTGTGCATTATTTTGAGACCGGCGCCGAAGCCACGGCTTACTTAAAAGAACGCATTCAAAATAAACGGGTTGGCTTGGGCGACTCCCGCACCTTACAAGCCCTTAAAGTCTATGAAGCCTTAGAGCCTACCAATAAGGAAATAACGGATATTCACCGCCCCTTAGAAGGGGAAAATTTCCGTCAGACAGCCCTTCGTACTATGCAGCGTGATGTTTTCCTTACGTCCGTAAATGCCTTGGCTCAAACAGGAGAACTCGTTAATATCGACGGCACCGGCAATCGCGTAGCCTGCTCCCTATTCGGTTCCGAAGAAGTATTCTTCGTCCTCGGCGTAAATAAGATTACCCCCGATTTGGCATCCGCCATTTATCGAGCTCGTAATGTAGCGGCACCTCGTAATGTTGTAAAAAACAAAAAACTCTCCAAGACTCCATGTGCCATTAAACAGGATCATTGTTATGATTGCGCCTCTCCGGATCGAATCTGCAACGCCCTTACCATTTACTACAAGAAAATGCGCAATATGGACATTATGGAGGTCATCATTGTCAACGAAGAACTTGGTTTCTAATAACTTGGCCGCTAAAACCAACACGCTTCGTCCTATAAGCCTGACTTGGCTTCTAATAACCAAACGAAAGCCCCACCCGTTGCCGGGTGGGGCTTTCTTCATAGGCACAAGCTATCAATCAAATGCCTGTATTAGTTTGTTTAGCTTATTATGCACCTACAAAACGGTTCAAAGCAGCTGTGCTTGTCATATGACGTTTAGTCATGCCAAGTTCAGCAGGGCTGATACCCAATGCTAAGCCGATTAACTGGCTCATATGGATAATAGGCATATCTTTGTCGCTAGGAACATATTGTTTAGCTTCTTTTTGGAACATATCAAGCTGCATCTGGCAAAGTGGGCAAGGTGTAACAACACAATCAGCGCCTTCTTTAGCAGCATCAGCATTGATGGAACCGGTCATCTGCATAACGGAATCATGTGCAGGGTATACAGCATGGAAACCACAGCAATCGAGTTTACGGGAGAAATCGATTGGTGTAGCGCCGATAGCTTTGATTACATCAGCCAAGCTGGTTGGAATCTGGAAGTCTTCAAAGCCGGTTTCTTCTTGCGGACGAAGAAGATGGCAACCATAGTATTCAGCAACACGAAGACCGCTTAAAGGTTTAACAACTTTAGCTTTAAGGTTGTTCAAACCATAGTCGCGAATCAATACCCATAAGAAATGAGTTACATCGCTGGTACCTTTATAACGTAAGCCTGCTTGGCCCAAAATGTTGTTTACGCGAGCGCGTTGAGTTTCATCGCGGTCGAGTTCATTTTTAGCTTCGCGAAGCATTAAAGTACAAGTGTTACAAACTGTCATTAACTGAACGCCTTGTGCTTCAGCTAAGGCAATGTTACGAGCATTGGTAGAAAGAATTGCCAATGGATCAACGTCCTGAACGTGGGACGCACCGCAGCAAGTCCAACCTTCCAATTCTTCGATTTGAATGCCTAATTTTTTAGCAACCGCAACAGTGGCGATAAAATCTTCTTTGGCTGCACCTTCAAGTACACAACCAGGGAAAAATGCGTATTTCATTATCTTTCTGCCTCCTCTGCTGCCTTAATAATGGTGCGCACATCCTTAATACCTTGAACAGGTTTGTGTGGAACTACGAGTTCAAGAGGATTAATCTTACCATGTGCCCAGAGACGCAATGCGTAGAGACCTTGTTTAGCGGAATCTACAAGACCGTCAGTTTTAAGACTCATCGTTACTTCGTTCAAGCGACCGGTCTGCATGAGGTCTTGTTTGAAGGCGATAGCATGGCGAGTACCTTTATTGGATAAGCCGGCTTTCGTAGCTACTGCACGAAGTTCGGAAATATCTTTTGCAGGTTTTAAGTGTTTTGGACAACGGGAGATACAGTTCATGCAATGAACGCATTTCCAAAGACCATGTTCAAAAGCAGGGTTTACGTGAGCCATAGGTGCAGCATCACGGGAATCCTGAACAAAGCGATTAGCTTTAGTGTAAACATATGGATCCAAGAAGTCTTCGCGATTAGCGGACAATTTGTTACATTCGGAAGCACAGCAACCGCAAAGGATACATTCTGTGTTAGTAACAAATTTTTTGAAATCTTCCGGAGTTTGGCGAGAGCCCATGTCGCGGTTGAATTCAGGTTTCATGAAAATCCATGGAGCAACTGTTTTAAGACGGTTAACTTTAGCTTCCCAGTCAACTGCCAAGTCGCGGATTACGTCGAAGTTACCGATTGGAGCGATTTCGATAGTGTCGCTGCCAAAACGTTCGGTAATGTCGTCGATTTTGCTTTCACAACCAAGCATAGCCTGACCATTAACTTTAATGGAGCAAGCACCACAAACAGCACTACGGCAAGCAGCGATGAATGTTAAGGTTGGATCGATAGTATCTTTAATTTTTTGAAGGCCCCAGAGAATTGTACGATCCGGTTCATAATCAAAGGAATAGGTCTGTACATAGGAGCGACCTTCATTATAACGATGAATCTTATAAGTAATCTGTCTCATCTTAGTACGTCCTTTCTTTTGGTTCGAAGCGAGTAATTACAACTTCACTCTGACCTACTTCGTATTCGCCATCTTCTTTAAGTGTAATAACTGTGTGATTCAAGAAGTTAGCATCATCACGTTTTGCATAGTCTTCGCGAAGGTGACTACCGCGGCTTTCTTTACGACGCATAGCGCCCAAAGTAACAGCTTTAGCAATAGTTAAGAGGCTGCCTACTTCAACGTAGTTTACGAAAGCCATATTGAACGTACGGTTAGTATCGCCAACGTAGCAAGTTTTATATTCTTCAAGCAAACGATTCAAGATCGCCAATTCTTCTTCCATTTTCTTTTCTTCGCGGAAAATACCTACGTTGTTCCACATAGTAAGAGCCATTTCGTCACGAATTTCAGAAATAGGACGACCGGTTGTACGGCCGGTTACTTCACGGAAGCGTTGTTCCCAACCGTTAGCTGCTTCGTTAAGAGCTTTAGCAGCGTCTTTAGCTTGGTTTTCTTTAACGTAAGCTACAGCGCCTTCACCGGCTACTTTACCGAATACAACAGCGTCAGCCAAGGAGTTACCGCCAAGACGGTTAGCACCGTGAATGGATACGCAAGCAGCTTCGCCGGCTGCAAATAAACCAGGGACTACAGTACCGCAAGTTTTGAAATCTTTTACATCAATACCGCCCATGGAATAGTGACAAGTTGGACGAATTGGAATAGGTTGAACTAATGGATCGGCATGTTCGAATGTGATAGCGAGGTCGCGGATACCATGAAGTTTTTCAAGAATAACTTCTTTTGGTAAGTGACGAACGTCAGCTACTACATATGCGTCAAGACCGGTACCCCAGCCGCGACCTTCAGCGATTTCAGTTTCGATAGCTTTAGCTACAACGTCACGAGGTGCAAGTTCCATTTTGCTAGGAGCATAATCCTTCATGAAACGTTCCCCTTTGTTATTCAAGAGGTAACCACCTTCACCACGAACAGCTTCGGACATCAAGATACCGCTTTTACCGAGACCGGTTGGATGGAACTGAACCATTTCAGGGTCTTTCAAAGCACAACCTGCACGGAAACATGCGGCCATACCGTCACCTGTGGAAAGGTAAGGGTTGGAAGTACGAGTCCAATACATACGACCGGCACCACCGGTTGCAATTACTAATGCAGTAGTTGCGATTTTTTCAACACGGCCTTCTTTCATGTTCCAAGCAACAACGCCGCCTACGGAACCGTCGTCGGCTTTAACGATGTCTAATAAGTACCAATCTTGAAGGAAATGTACGTTTTCCTTTAAGCATTGTTCATACAACGTATGCAAAATTACATGACCGGTTTTATCGGCACTGTAGCATGTACGAGGGTATGCCTGGCCACCGAAGTTACGTTGTGCGATTTTATTTTCTTTAGTACGGGAGAATGGGGTACCGAAATAATCAAGTTCTTTGATTAATTCAGGACAACGGTTGATAAAGAATTCAACAGCATCCTGGTCGGCAAGATAGTCACTACCTTTAACGGTATCGAAGATGTGGTCTTCAATAGTGTCTTCTTTTGCCACATTGTTTAATACGCCATTAATACCGCCTTGAGCCATAGCCGTTGCAGAACGACTTGGGAAAATCTTGGTAATAAGTGCTACGCGCAAACCTTCTTGATGAGCTGCTTCTAAAGCTGCTCGTTGGCCGGCTCCGCCGCTACCTACTACTAGAACATCATACTGTTCCATAATAACCTCCTAAACTTGTACCTACTTCCTACAGACTTATCCGGCACGCCGTACCTGGGCATGCCTTTCCTATAGCTTGTTCTTTAATTATAGCGGTTTACAAAGCCTTTTGTCCAAAATCAAATACGCATACTTGAAAACAGCCCTCATAAATGATAATTTTTATCATTTGCTAAATCCCCCTATTTTTAGTGTGTATTTAAACCGACATTTATCATAAACTAATGTATTTTCTAGACAAACGCTAATATTATTCTGTTTATTTATATGGCCGGATAGAAAAACGGAATATCTAATCGAAAATCATTTTCACACATTTTTTTTGATTTTTTCAAGAACGTCCGAAAAACGTCCAATCTATGCATAAAACACAAAGGTACACAATTTAGTTATCATAAATTTAATGCCTTAACGTTATCCCTTCACAATGGGTTCATACCCTTACGCTATACTGACTTCAACTTAAGGCTATTATTATTATGCCTATGAAGTGTTATAATAAATTTAGACGTTCTTTAAATTGATTTATAGTTTTATTTTATAGTCTGTTACACCGACGGAGGTTGTGAAACAGGCTTATTTCTGTAAGACAGGAGTGATTGTATGAAAGTTTTACTTGTTGAAGACGAAGAAATGCTAAATAATATTATCGCCAAACGCTTGCGCGTTGAATCTATGACGGTTGACTGCTGCTTTGACGGCGAAACCGCTTTGGATCACATTAATACATCCAGCTACGACGTAGTCGTTATGGACGTAATGATTCCTAAAATGGACGGTTTTACCGTTGTGCAACACTTGCGCCAGGAAGGCAACAAAACGCCGGTATTGTTCTTAACCGCCAAAGATACTTTGCAAGATAAAGTAAAAGGCCTGAACCACGGTGGCGACGATTATCTCGTCAAACCTTTTGAATTTGAAGAGTTGATTGCTCGTATCTATGCCTTATCCCGCCGCAGCTACAATCATGCGCACAATGATTTGGAAGCCGGTCCTTTGACAATCAACAGCCAAAGCCGTACCGCTACCTTACACGGCCAGGAATTAGTACTTACCGCTAAAGAATTTGACTTATTATATTATTTAGCCAGCAATGTAAACATCGTATTATCCCGTCAACAGATTCTCGACCACGTATGGGAATACGACTACGAAAGTTATTCCAACTTAATAGATGTATATATTAAGGATTTACGTAAAAAATTGGATGTAGCCAACGAAGCCAAATTAATTCACACAGTTCGAGGTGTGGGCTATGTTTTCAAAGTGGAAGAATAAGCTAAGTTCCGGTGGTCGTTCGCTTAACCCTTTCAGCCGTTTACCGCTAACGCTTAAGATTACCGGCTGGTATTCTATATTTCTCTTATTAATGTTACTCATGCTCTCCGTGTTCATTCTGCAGTTCACGCAACTGTGGGAAGCCTCGGAAATGCGCAGTACCTTACAATCAAGGGTTATTAATACAGCCGACAATCTGACCCGGTTCCGTCCGTTCCAAGAAGGTGTTTTTACCGTTCTCTATACGGATAACGGCGTGGCTGTCAAAGGGGTCATTCCTGACGGTTTCCCACCGGAAAGTATGATTTCTCCCCATCACATCCAAGAAGTAACTGTCAAAAACACTACCTTCTATTATTATGACGCACCTGTAGCCGCCCCGGCTTTCCACGGTTGGGTTCGCGGCGTAATGCCCGCTACCACAGCCAGTCGTGCGGCCAACATTATGTTGCTTTCTTTGATTCTCGGCGGGGTTATATTCCTCGTTATCGGCACCAGTGGCGGTTATTGGATTATCAAGCGTGGTCTCGGACCGATTCGTAATATGACCCAAACAGCCGCTGACATTGGTCAAAAACGCGACTTATCTCAACGTATCGAACAACTGGTAGACAGCCACGACGAAATTTCCGCACTGTCTAAAACATTCAATACAATGCTTGACAGTTTAGAAAGCTCTTCGCAGCGTGAAAAGCAGTTCAGTTCCGACGTATCCCATGAGCTTCGCACGCCGATAGCCGTTATTCAGGCAGAAAGCGATTACGGTCGTGCCTATATCGACAATATCGACGAAGCTAAAGAAAGCTTTGAACATATTTTCCAACAAAGTCGTTTCATGACCGCCATGGTTACCCAATTATTGGATACTGCCCGCTTGGACAATATGGACAGCATCAAGAAGGATCCGCTCAGCATCAGTCAAATGATGCAAGAAGTAGCCGACAGTTATCAACGAATTTGTAAAGAGAGAAATATTACCTTAACCGCAACCATCCAACCGGATTTATCCATGGTCGGCAATCTGCCGTTTTTAAAACGCGCGGTGGGCAACTTGATTGACAACGCCATAAAATTTACCAAAGATGCTATATCCATTCAGGTCGTAAAACTAAACAATACCATTCGTATTACCATTAAAGATAATGGCGAAGGTATTAATCAAGACGACCTCGATAAGATTTGGAATCGCATGTATCAAGTCGATCAGGCCCGTACCAAAAAAGCTAATCAAGGGTTGGGACTAGGTCTTTATTTTGTAAAAAATGTCATTAATTTGCATCAAGCCAAAGCCTATGCAATTAGTGAGCCTCATGTATCAACAAGTTTTATTTTAGAATTTCCTATCATGACCGATGAGGCCTTTAGAGAGGATACACCATGAAACCATTATTGCGACAGTTCACAGTAGAATCCAACGATGCAGAGCCGCCTCGACGAGCTTTACACCGTATAATACTGCTATTTGTTGCCGCTTTTGCAATCGGCGGTGGTATCTATGCAGTCCATGATTATATGGCACAACAGGAAGCGATGCGTGTCAGTGCAGCCCGCACCGAAATGATCAAAGCCCAGGCCAAAGCCAATAAATTGACCCTCTTGAGCGAAGATACCATTAAAGAGTTGACGGCCATTAATACCGGGGTGCCCCTGAATGAGCTGACATTTAAGGAAATTGCCTTAATCACCTTTGATGATCTGCCCTTTCCACCGGGACCGCCTATCGGCCAAGGAATGATGCCTAATGATAAAAATGCAGATTCTTCGACAAATAAGCCCATGAACGGACAAGCTGCCGATTCGTCTGATAGCCATGAGAACTTAAACTTGCCGGCTACAGCCGAAAACAGTAATGTGGCCTCATTGCCGCCTCTTCGTGTGCCGCCGCCAATAGCTGCAGCCGGGCCAAAACCGCCGCTGGAAAGCGAAAGAACGCTTATCAAACCGAATGAGAGTAATACCGATCGTGAGCATCCCCCAATTGACGAATTAGCCAAGGGCGTACAAATTAATGATTTCACGCGGACTCCGCCTAAAGAATTATTAAAGCATCCGTTGTATAAAATTACAGCCAAACGCTCCAGTTTGACCTATGATTTAATTATCGACGGGGTTAATGGACATATTATAAAATCTATTTTCCACTAAGATTCTAGGATAATTTAAAGTCACATAGTACATGTGTTTTACTACTAATTATCACTATTAATTTTAATCTGAAAATTTTATCAAAAAAAGTCATTAAAACTCAAAAACGTTCATTTTGCGTTCATTTTGATGACGTATAGTTATATCATCAAATGAATGGTAATTTCGATACCCCATTCGAATTACCTCCATCATTGATTACAGGGAACTATATTGATACTGAACCCTCCCTGTTCAGCCAATATAGGTGATCAAGATTTCATTTGATTA
>NZ_HF986236.1:49415-50337 GCF_000431435.1 Veillonella sp. CAG:933 | reverse complement strand
GAATCCCTCCCCGGATTCCTGTTTTTCTTTATTTTCAAATATTTATACACTACTATTAGCCCTTATTGACAAAGTCTTTACAGGCCATTATTTGCAGAGGGGCTTCATATATAGTAAAATGTTACTATTAAATTTATAAATTTCTATATAATGTAGTTTTTATAAATTTTAATTCAGTTGTACCCAAGCTTCAAGGAGGTTCACCATGGCTCTAATCAACGAAAATTATGCCAACCTACAAAGTTCCTATTTATTTGCTAACATTGCTCGCAAAGTGGCAGAATTTCAGAAAAATAATCCGGATGCCGACATCATTCGCTTAGGCATCGGGGATGTAACACGACCATTAGCACCTGCCGTGATTGAAGCCATGCATAAAGCAGTTGACGAAATGGGTCAAGCCGAAACGTTTCGCGGTTACGGCCCGGAACAAGGTTACGAATTCTTACGTCAAGCCGTTGTCGATCACGATTATAAACCACTCGGAATCAACCTCGACATTGACGAAGTCTTTATCTCCGACGGAGCCAAATCCGACGTGGGCAACATCCAGGAGCTCTTCAGTGCCAACAACGTAGTTGCCATTACCGACCCGGTGTATCCGGTGTATCTCGACAGCAATGTCATGGGCGGACGTTCCGGTCAGTTCAAAGACGGCCGTTTTGAAAACATCGTCTACTTACCAACCAATGCGGAAAATAACTTTTCGCCGGAATTTCCGAATCAACATGTAGACATTGTCTACCTCTGCTGCCCGAATAACCCGACCGGTACCGTTTTGAGCCGCAAACGCCTTAAAGAATGGGTTGACTGGTGTAAAGCCAATGATACGGTGCTCATGTTTGACTCCGCCTACGAAGCCTTCATCAGCAGTGAAGACACAGTTCACAGTATTTACGAAATCGAAGGGGCTCGCGAAGTA